>NZ_JASCXL010000004.1:0-160966 GCF_030010595.1 Streptomyces sp. CC224B
GCCGGCGGGCCGGTGACGTACCCGGCCGCGGGACGGCCCGCCGCCGCGGTGGCCCTCGCGATCCGGTGCGCCGCGCCGCTGGTCGCGCTGGCCGCCCTCGGCGCCACGCTCTGGCGGGGGGTCGAGGAGCCCGCGACCGCCCTCGCCTTCGGGGTGCTCATCGCCGGCGGCGAGCTGGCCCGGTGGGGCAGCGGCGGCGAGCGAGAGCCCGCGCCGCTGGGGGCCGCGGGCGCCCTCGCGTACGCGCTGCTCGGCGAGAGCGGCGGCCGGCCGACGCACCACGGCGTGCTCCAGGTCGTCGCCGTCGTCGTGGCGGCGATGCTCGTCGGGGCCGTGCCGCACGTCGCGCACGGCCGGGGGCCGTCGGCCGACGTCCTCACCCGCCGCGTCCTGACCGTCGCCTTCGCCGCCGTGTGCTTCCAACCCCTGTACAACTCCGGCGCCTTGGGGCGATGGGTGGGCTACGGCTCCTGGTACGCCGTCGCCCTCGTGGCGCTGCTCGCCCTGACCGCGCTGTGCGACGCCGTGCTCGCCGCCGCGCTGGCGCACGCCCGGACGCGGTGGCCGTTCGGGCCGCTGCTGCGGGAGGAGCTGCGGCGCGTGCCCGGCATCGGCTCGGCCGTCTGCGCGACCGGGGCCGTGATGGCGCTGGCGGTCGCCGTGGCGGGCCTGTGGGCGCTGCCCGTGGTCAGCGGCCCGCTGCTGCTCACCCAACTGGCCGTCCGCCGCTACGCCGCCGTGCGCGCCACCTACCGCCAGACCATCGCCTCCCTCGCCCGCGCCAC
This sequence comes from Streptomyces sp. CC224B, assembly GCF_030010595.1. Classification (NCBI taxonomy): domain Bacteria; kingdom Bacillati; phylum Actinomycetota; class Actinomycetes; order Kitasatosporales; family Streptomycetaceae; genus Streptomyces; species Streptomyces sp. CC224B. Next base: position 786 of record NZ_JASCXL010000004.1, read on the forward strand.
CGAGATCGCCGGGTACACCCCGGCCGGGCACGCCCGCCGGGTCGCGGACCTCAGCCGGGCCGTGGGGCGTGAGCTGGGGCTCTCCGGGGCCGACCTGACCGTCCTCGAGCACGCGGCGCTGATGCACGACATCGGCCAGCTCTCCCTCGTCGACCCCGTGCCCGCGGGCGCCACCGCCTCGCTCCCCGAGGCCGAGCAGCGGCGCATCGCCCTGCTCGGCGGTGCCGTCGTCCGGCAGACCGGGGTCGCCGCCGGGGTCGCCGTCGTCGTGGAGCGCCAGGCCGACCCGTACCGTGAGCAGCCGCTCACCGCCCGTATCGTGCGTACCGTCAACGCGTACGACGAGATGGCCCGGGAACAAGGTCCCCAAGGCCCTCTGGCGGCCCTGGAGCGGCTGCGCCTCGCCACCGGCCGGGCGTACCAGCCGGAGGTCGTGGAGGCCCTGGCCCGGGTGCTCGCGGGAGCCGACGGGCCCGCCCCTCGGGGACGCCCGAAGGGCTGAAGGGACGACGACGGGGGCGACCCCCTACCCGATCGGGGGTCCGGTACCGTCCTCCGGTCGGGGAACCGGCAGGCCCGGGGCGTCCCGCGCGGGCTCGCGGCCGGGCCGTCTGACCCGGGGCCCCACGGGGTAACCCATGGGTAATGAGCGGCCGTCCGACCGTACGTGGTTGGATGCGAAGGAACCTGTAAAAAGGTGGGCCGCGCGGGAGCGCGGCGGCGGGTCACCCCCCCGACAGGCAGTGGGTACACCCCCCGACAAGAGCTGGCAGGCGGGAATCGTGAGGATCTTCGGCAAGGGACGGCACCGGCCCTCCGCCTCGTGGCGGCAGGCCACCGACAGAGCGTTCACGCTCATCGGCGACGGCCGCTACGAGGACGCGGGCGCGCTCCTGACGCGCGCCGCCGACCTCGAACCCTGGCTGTCCGAGTCCTGGTTCAACCTGGCGCTGCTGCACAAGTTCCGGCACGACTGGGAGCAGGCCCGGGCCGCCGGGCTGCGGGCCGTGGCGCTGCTGGACCGCTCGACGGGCGCCCCGGACTGGTGGAACGTGGGCATCGCGGCGACGGCCCTGCAGGACTGGCCGCTGGCGCGCCGGGCCTGGCAGGCGTACGGCCTGCGGGTGCCCGGCGGGGTCGCGGCGACCGGCGAGCCCACGGGCATGGACCTGGGCAGCGCGGCCGTGCGGCTGTCGCCGGAGGGCGAGGCGGAGGTCGTCTGGGGCCGCAGGCTGGACCCGGCCCGCATCGAGGTGCTGTCCATCCCGCTGCCCTCCTCCGGGCGGCGCTGGGGCGAGGTCGTGCTGCACGACGGCGTCCCGCACGGGGAGCGGACGACGGCCGCCGGGCACGCGTACCCCGTCTTCGACGAGATCGAGCTGTGGGCGCCCTCGCCCGTGCCGACCTGGGTCGTCCTCCTGGAGGCCGCGACCGAGGACGACCGGGACGCCCTGGAGAAGCTGGCCGCCGACGCGGGCTTCGCGGCCGAGGACTGGTCGTCGTCGGTGCGGCTGCTGTGCCGGATGTGCTCCGAGTCCCGGATGCCGAGCGACGAGGGCGACGGGGAGCACCTGGACCCGCACGACCACAGCGAGCCCGGGCACCCGGGGCCGCTCGGCCACCGCAGCCCCGGCGCCCTGTGGGTGCCCGAGCGCGAGTGCGGCATCGCGGCCCCGGCGGGCCTGGTCCGCGGCCTCCTCGACGGCTGGGTCGCGGACAGCCCGGACTCCCGGGACTGGCGTGACCTGGAGGAGGTCTGTTAGGCCTGACCCCGGGCCTCTGTGCGCGCTGCTCCGGTCGGGAGCGGGCCGTACCCTGTACGGGCAGCAGTGCACGTTCCCAGGAAGAAGGCATACGGCGGACATGGCGCAGGATACTGAGCAGGGTTACGCGGACGGGGTGCTCCCGGTCGACGACGAGGGGTTCGTCATCGACACCGAGGACTGCGAGGCGCGGGAGACGGCCTACCGCGAGCGCGGCACGTCCCGCCCCATCACGGTCGTCGGCAATCCGGTGCTGCACAAGGAGTGCAAGGACGTCACGGCCTTCGACGACGAGCTCGCGAAGCTGATCGACGACATGTTCGCGACCCAGCGCGTCGCCCAGGGCGTCGGCGTGGCCGCGAACCAGGTCGGCGTCGACCTCAAGGTGTTCGTGTACGACTGCCAGGACGACGACGGCGTGCGCCACGTGGGCGTCGTCTGCAACCCGGTCCTGCAGGAGCTGCCCGCCGAGCAGCGCCGCCTGGACGACTCCGGCGAGGGCTGCCTGTCGGTGCCGACGGCGTACGCGCCGCTGGCCCGGCCCGACTACGCGGTCGTCACCGGCCAGGACCAGAAGGGCAACCCCATCAAGGTGCGCGGCACGGGCTACTTCGCCCGCTGCCTCCAGCACGAGACGGACCACCTGTACGGCTACCTGTACATCGACCGCCTCTCCAAGCGGGAGCGCAAGGACGCGCTGCGGCAGATGGCGGAGGGGACGCCGCGCTACCCCGTGGTACCGAATGACTGACGTACGGCACGGCTGGGACGCGCGGTGAGCGCGTGACCGCAGCGGCCCCTGGTCGGGAACACCCGGTTGACCAGGGGCCGTTGCCGTGCCCGCTCAGAACCGGACAGGACTGGTCCACGATCAGCCGCGGCTGATCCGGATTCGGTCACGTAAGGGGATGTTCTCGGCATCGTGGGGTAGTGAATGGCGCAAATCTGTTCCCTCAACGGTCACTTGTAGTGCTGAATGGAAAGCGCGGGGATACGCAACGGCGCGCGCCCGGCACGGCAAGAGGGGCGTGTGTCCTCAGCGCGGTCGAGAGGGGTTTGTTCGTGCCTGCTTCCTCACACAGCACTTCCCAGTCGGACTGGACGACAGGCGCCTCGGTACGCGTTCCGGCATATGCGGCGGAACGAGTCCCGAGGCAACGGCGCAACCTGGCCGAGTCGCTCCAGTCCCCTGTCCGTCAGAGGGTATCGGTGCCCACCGCACTGGCCCTTCCGGTGGTGGAGACGGAGTTTCCCCGGTATCTGCACCCGTATTGGCCAAAGCTTCAGGAAACCTCCCGGGCGTGGCTCCTGGAAAAGCGCATCATGCCCCCCGACAAGGTCGCGGCATATGCCGACAGCCTTTGCTACACGGACCTGGTGGCGGGCTACTACATCGGGGCGCCGGAGAGCCTCCTGTCCGCCGTCGCCGATCTGAGCTCCTGGTTCTTCGGTTGGGACGACCGGCACGACCGGGACGCGGTGCACGGCAGGGCCGCGGGGTGGCGGCGGCTGTGCGCGGGGCTGCACGAGACGCTCCAGGACCCGTGGGCGCAGCGGCACCACAAGGACCCTCTGGTCGCGGGCTTCGCGGACTGCGTCCTGCGGCTGTACGCGCACCTGGGACCGCGGTGGAACGCGCGCTTCGCACGCCACTTCCACCCGGTGATCGACGCCTACGACCACGAGTTCGGCAACCGCCGCACCGGCACCGTGCCGAGCGTCGAGGCGTACGTCGAGCTGCGCCGCCTGACCTTCGCGCACTGGGTCTGGATCGACCTGCTCGAACCCACCGCCCGGTACGAACTCCCCGACGCGGTGCGGAAACACCCCGCCTATCGGGCGGCGGCACTCGCCACCCAGGATTTCTCCGCCTGGTACAACGACCTGTGCTCCCTGCCGAAGGAATTGGCTGGGGACGAGGTGCACAACCTCGGAATCTCGCTCATCCACCACGAGGGACTCTCCCTCCAGGAAGCCGTGCGGGAAGTCCACCGGCGCGTCAGCGAATGCGTCACCGATTTCCTCGCGGTGGAGCCGGACGTACTCGCGATCGCGGACGCACTGCTCGACGGAGGCGCCGAGGGGCGGAAAGCGGGCGCCGCCCTGCACTCCTGCGTCTTCAACATGCGGAACTGGTTCAGTTCCGTGTACTGGTTCCACCATGAATCCGGTAGATATCGCGTCGAGAACTGGGACGACCAGTCCCTGCCGCCGTATGTGTCCGACGCTCCGGGACCCGACATCCCGGAATGCGGGGAAAGCGTCCCGGAATCGGTGGGAGGCCAGGAATGACCGTCAATTCCGCGGCGTCCGCCGCCCCCGCCCCGGCCGGCCGGACGCGGCCGGATACCCCTCCCCTGGTCCCCGGCGGAGCACCGGTTCTCGGCCACGCCTGGAACCTGGTCCGCGACCCGCTGGGCTTCCTCGCCGCCCTGCGCGACCACGGGGACCTCGTCCGGATCAGGCTCGGGCCCCGGACCGCGTACGCGGTGTGCGCACCGCAGCTCGCCGGCGCCCTCCTGAAGAGCCCGGACTACGTCGTCGGCGGGCCGCTCTGGGACACCCTGGAGGTGCTGCTCGGCAAGGGCGTGGCGACCAGCAACGGCCCGCTGCACCGGCGCCAGCGGCGGATGATGCAGCCCGCGTTCCGGCCCGAGCGCATCGCCGACTACGCCCGCGTGATGGCCGAGGAGGCGCAGGCGACGGCGGGGCGCTGGCGGGACGGCCAGACGGTGGACGTGAGCGCGGAGATGTTCCGCACCGCCGTGCGCATCGTCTCCCGCTCCCTCCTGGAGGTGGACTCGATCGGGGAGAAGGCGGACCGCATCAGCGACTCGCTGCACACCGTCTTCGAGGGCCTGTACCGCCGCATGGTGCTCTCCGTCGGGCCGCTGTACCGGGTGCCGACGCCCGCCAACCGGCGCTTCGAGCGCGCGCTCGCGGACCTGCACGCGCTCGTCGACGAGATCGTCGCCGAACGCCGCAGGTGCGGCGACGGCACGGAAGAGGACTTGCTGGCCGTATTGCTCGGCGCGCGCGACGAATCGGGGCAGCCGCTGACGGACCAGGAGATCCACGACCACGTCGTCTCCCTCGTCGTGGCGGGTGCCGAGAATGTCGCCTCGACACTGGCATGGACCTTCCATCTGCTCACCGAACACCCCGAGCACGAAAGGCGGTTGGTTGAAGAGGTAAATCAGGTGACGCGGGGGCGGCCCGTCGCCTTCGCCGATCTCGCGGAGCTGCGGCACACCCGCAATGTCGTGACGGAGGCGATGCGTATCCGGCCGGCCGCCTGGATTTTCACCCGGCGGTCCGTGGTGGAGACCACTCTCGGCGGCTATCGCATTCCCGCCGACGCCGACATCGTGTACAGCGTGTACGCGATGCAGCGCGATCCGCGTTCCTTCGAGCGGCATCTCGAGTTCGACCCGGACCGGTGGAATCCGGAACGCGCCGCGGACGTACCGGAGTTCGCCATGATGCCGTTCAGCGTCGGCAACCGTAAGTGCCCGGGCGATCATTTCAGCCTGGCGGAACTCACCCTCATCCTGGCGACGGTCGCCCCGAAGTGGCGGCTGTCCCCGGTGGAGCGGACCGACACGCGCACCAAGGTCGGCATCACGCTGCACCCGCGCAGGCTGGTCCTGCGGGCCGACCGGCGCTGAGCCGGGACGGGCCCGGCGTCAGGCGGCGTCGCCGACGCCGGGCCCGCGGAACGTACGCCGGTACGCGTGCGGCGTGGTCCCCAGGGCGCGGACGAACTGGTGGCGCAGCGCGGCCGCGGTGCCGAACCCCGACCGCCAGGCCACCGAGTCCACCGTCTCGTCCGTGGCCTCCAGCAGCTCCTGCGCCCGCAGCAGCCGCTGGCGCAGCAGCCAGCGGTAGGGCGTGGTGCCGGTCTCCTGCTGGAAGCGGCGGGCGAAGGTGCGCGGCGACATGTGGGCGCGGGCGGCGAGCTGGTCCACGGTCAGCTCCTGCTCCAGGTGGCGCTCCATCCAGGCCAGGACCTCACCGACGGTGTCGCAGCGGCTGCGCGGCAGCGGGCGCTCGATGTACTGGGCCTGGCCGCCGTCGCGGTGCGGCGGTACGACCATGCGGCGCGCCAGGGCGTTGGCGATCTCCGGGCCGTGCTCCTCGCGCACGAGGTGGAGGCAGGCGTCGATGCCGGCGGCCGTGCCCGCCGAGGTGATCACCGGGCCCTCGTCGACGTACAGCACGTCCGGCTCGACGACGGCCCGCGGGTGGCGCCGGGCCAGGGCCTCCACGTGCTTCCAGTGCACGGCGCAGCGGCGCCCGTCGAGCAGCCCGGCGGCGCCGAGCACGAAGACGCCCGAGCAGACGCTGAGCACCCGGGCGCCGCGGTCCACCGCGCGCCGCAGCGCGTCGAGCAGCGCGGGCGGGTACTCCCGGTCGACGTAGCTCTGACCCGCCGGGACGGCGACGAGGTCGGCATCGTCGAGCCGGTCGAGGCCGTGCGGCGTGGTGACGGTGAACCCGGCGTGGGTGGTGAGCGTGGGCCCCTCGGCCGAGACGGCGGCGAAGTCGTACACGGGCAGGCCCTCGTCGCTCCGGTCGAGGCCGAAGACCTCGCAGACCACGCCGAGTTCGAAGGGGTGGACGCCGTCGAGCAGGACGGCGGCGACGTTGCGCAGCATGCGGTCAGTGTGCCGCGCGGCTGGCAGGAAATCGAGGGGTCGCGTCAGTTCTGCCACTCACACCGGAGGACGGCCCGCGCGAGAGTGGATGTCATGAACACACATGACGCACTCGACACGCTGGCCGTCCTCGGGGTCTTCCTCCTCATGGCCCTGCCGTCCCTGCTCGGCCACGCCCACGACCGCCGGATCGACCGGCAGCTGCGGGAGGCCGAACGGGGAGCCGGGCCGGGGGATCAGAACTCGTCGTCGAAGGAGACCGAGCCCTCCACGGCGACCTGGTACGCGGACGGCCGCCGCTCGAAGAAGTTGGTCAGCTCCTGCACGCCCTGAAGCTCCATGAACGAGAAGGGGTTCTCGGAGCCGTACACCGGCGCGAAGCCGAGCCGCGACAGGCGCTGGTCGGCGACGCACTCCAGGTACTGGCGCATCGACTCGGTGTTCATGCCGGGCAGGCCGTCGCCGCACAGGTCGCGGGCGAACTGCAGCTCCGCCTCGACCGCCTCCATCAGCATGTCGGTGACCTGCTGCTGGAGCTCGCCGTCGAACAGGTCCGGCTCCTCCTTGCGGACGGTGTCGACCACGTCGAAGGCGAAGCTCATGTGCATGGTCTCGTCACGGAACACCCAGTTGGTGCCGGTGGCGAGGCCGTGCAGCAGGCCGCGGCTGCGGAACCAGTACACGTACGCGAAGGCGCCGTAGAAGAACAGGCCCTCGATGCACGCCGCGAAGCAGATCAGGTTCAGCAGGAAGCGGCGCCGGTCGGCCCGGGACTCCAGGCGGTCCAGCTTCTCCACCGAGTCCATCCACCGGAAGCAGAACTCGGCCTTCTCCCGGATGGAGGGGATGTTCTCCACGGCCGCGAAGGCGGCGGCGCGGTCCTCCGGGTCGGGCAGGTAGGTGTCGAGCAGCGTCAGGTAGAACTGGACGTGCACGGCCTCCTCGAAGAGCTGCCGGCTCAGGTAGAGCCGCGCCTCGGGGGAGTTGATGTGCTTGTAGAGGGTCAGCACCAGGTTGTTCGCCACGATCGAGTCGCCGGTCGCGAAGAACGCGACCAGGCGGCCGATCAGGTGCTGCTCCTCGGGCGTCAGCTTGGCCAGGTCGGCCACGTCCGAGTGGAGGTCGACCTCCTCGACGGTCCAGGTGTTCTTGATGGCGTCGCGGTAGCGCTCGTAGAAGTCCGGGTAGCGCATCGGGCGGAGCGTCAGCTCGAAGCCGGGGTCGAGCAGGTTCTTCGCACCGCCGGCGCCGGTGGTGTGCTGGGCGGACTGGGACGTCACTGGCAGGCCTCGCAGGACTCGGGGTTTTCCAGGGAGCAGGCGACCGCCTCGGGGTCGGTGGCCTGCGGGGGGACGGGGGCGGCCGCGGCGGCGGTGGAGCCGGCGGCGCGGGCGATGCGCGTCGCGGGGCGCGAGCGCAGGTAGTACGTGGTCTTCAGGCCCTGCTGCCAGGCGTAGGCGTACATCGAGGAGAGCTTGCCGATGGTCGGCGTCTCCAGGAACAGGTTCAGGGACTGCGCCTGGTCGAGGTACGGGGTGCGGGCGGCGGCCATGTCGATGAGGCCGCGCTGCGGGATCTCCCAGGCCGTGCGGTACAGCTTCCGCACGTCCTCGGGCACCCAGGTGAAGCCCTGCACCGAGCCGTTGGACTCGCGCAGCGCCTCGCGGGTCTGGGCGTCCCACACGCCGAGCTTCTTGAGGTCCTGCACCAGGTAGGAGTTGACCTGGAGGAACTCGCCGGACAGCGTCTCGCGCTTGAAGAGGTTGGAGACCTGCGGCTCGATGCACTCGTAGACGCCCGCGATGGACGCGATGGTGGCGGTCGGCGCGATCGCGAGGAGCAGCGAGTTGCGCATGCCGACCTCGGCGATGCGCGCCCGCAGCGCCTCCCAGCGCTCCGGCCAGGCCCGCTGCGTCGCGTAGTGGTCGGGGTGCAGGACGCCGCGCGCGGTGCGGGTCTTCTCCCAGGCGGGCAGCGGGCCGTGGCGCTCGGCGAGGTCCGCCGACGCCTCGTACGCGGCGAGCATGATCCGCTCGGCGATCCGCGTGGACAGCGCCTTGGCCTCGGGGGAGTCGAAGGGCAGGCGCAACTGGAAGAAGACGTCCTGCAGGCCCATGGCGCCGAGGCCCACCGGGCGCCACTTGCTGTTGGAGCGCTCGGCCTGCTCGGTCGGGTAGAAGTTGATGTCGACGACGCGGTCGAGGAACGTCACCGCCGTGCGGACGGTGGCGTCCAGGCGCTCCCAGTCGACGTCGCCGGCCGCGGTGTCGACGAACGCGCCGAGGTTCACCGAGCCGAGGTTGCAGACGGCCGTCTCGCCGTCGTCCGTGACCTCCAGGATCTCCGTGCACAGGTTGGAGGAGTGCACGGTGTGGCCGGGCTCGGCGGTCTGGTTGGCGGTGCGGTTGGCGGTGTCCTTGAAGGTCATCCAGCCGTTGCCGGTCTGCGCCAGGGTGCGCATCATGCGCCCGTACAGGTCACGGGCGGGCATGGTCTTGCGCGCGAGCCCCTTGGCCTCGGCCGCGCGGTACGCCGCGTCGAACTCCTCGCCCCACAGGTCCACGAGCTCGGGCACGTCGGCGGGGGAGAACAGCGACCAGTCCTGGTCGGCGGCCACGCGGCGCATGAACTCGTCGGGGATCCAGTGCGCCAGGTTCAGGTTGTGGGTGCGCCGGGCGTCCTCGCCGGTGTTGTCCCGCAGCTCCAGGAACTCCTCGATGTCGGAGTGCCAGGTCTCCAGGTAGACGGCGGCGGCGCCCTTGCGGCGGCCGCCCTGGTTCACCGCGGCGACGGAGGCGTCGAGGGTCTTCAGGAACGGCACGATGCCGTTGGAGTGGCCGTTGGTGCCGCGGATCAGCGACCCGCGCGAGCGGATGCGGGAGTACGAAAGGCCGATGCCGCCGGCGTGCTTGGAGAGCCGCGCGACCTGGTGGTAGCGGTCGTAGATCGAGTCCAGCTCGTCGAGCGGCGAGTCGAGCAGGTAGCAGCTCGACATCTGCGGGTGGCGGGTGCCGGAGTTGAACAGCGTCGGCGACGACGGCAGGTAGTCGAGCCGGCTCATCAGGCCGTACAGCGCGGCGACCTCGTCCAGCGCGCGCTCGCTGCCGTCCTCGGCGAGGCCGGCGGCCACGCGCAGCATGAAGTGCTGCGGCGTCTCGATGACCTTGCGGGTGATCGGGTGGCGCAGCAGGTAGCGGCTGTAAAGGGTGCGCAGGCCGAAGTAGCCGAAGCGGCGGTCGGCGCCGTCGGCGAGCGCGGCCTCCACGAGCGCGTCGAGCCGGGCGGCGTGCTGCTCCGTGAACGCGGCGGTGCGGTCGGCGATCAGGCCCTCGCGGTGGCCGACCGCGACCGACGCGGAGTACGACGTGGCGCCCTGGGAGGCGGCCTCCTCGCGGATGCCGATGGCCAGGAGCCGGGCGGCGAGCTGGGAGTAGGCGGGGTCCTCGGAGATGAGCCCCGCGGCCGCCTCGGTGGCCAGCTCCCGCAGCTCCGCCTCGTCGGCCTTCGCCGAACGGCCGCGCAGCGCGGCCGCGGCGACGCGGCCGGGGTCGGCGTCGGGGAGGTCGGCGGTGAGGTCGGTCAGGGTGCGCAGCAGGGCGGTGCCGGGGCCGTCGGACGGCGCGGACTGCTCGGCGGGCTGCTGACCGGCTTCGGCCTGCGCTGACGCTGGCTCGGCGGGCGCGATGGTCACGTGGTGCTCTCCCTCGCTCGGCTCGGGGCCTTGCGGCGGGCGAGGGCACGCGGACGCGACCGCGCGCAGCGGTGACGTACGCCGTGTCCACCAGCCCATTCCACGAGGCCCGGACGTCGGGCGCCCGGGCCGGGCGGCACGGGCGCGCTGTCGGCAGGTCCTCGGACTGCGGGTACGCAAATGCGCACACGTACACCGTTGCGGGACAGTTCCGGACTTGCACCGGATTCCCCTGCGGCGACAGCGAGCACGAGCATACATCTAGTGCCGGGCGCCGGTGGCACCCCTAGATGTTGTGTCGGAGGGTGACGCAGACCTCACGAAAAGCCGCCGCGCGGGCGGCCCTTGGTACCGCCGCGGGGGCCGCCCTCGGGCCGTTCCTGGGCCGCTGCCGGGCCGCCCCTGGGCCGCCGCCGGGCCGCTGCCGGGCCGCTGTCGCGGCCACTGTCGGAGCTTCAACCCGCGGGGGAGGCGGGGCATTCCACGGCGCCGAGAAGACGCGAGGATGTGCGCATGACACGCCACACCCACACCCACAGTCACAGCCGCGGCCACCGGCACCGCTACAGCCGCCGCCACCGCCTCCTGCTCCCGTCCCTGCTGCTGCTCGCGCCCCTCGCCCTGACCGGCTGCGGCGCGGAGAAGTCCGGGGAGGGCAGCGGCGGCGCGGGCGGCGCGCCGCCGCCCGGCCGCGCCGAGCTGGAAGCGCGCGCCCGGGCCGTGCAGACCCGCGTCGAGCACGTGTACGTGACGGAGGTCGAGGGGTACCGGGCGGCACAGCAGTCCGCGGGCGTGCTCAACGAGGACGGCTTCCAGGTCACGTACGTCCAGCGGGACGGTGGGAGGCTGATCACGCTGCACGTCGACCGGGGCACGCTCGACGAGGGCACCTGCCGCACCGTGCACCCTCCCGCCGAGAGCTGCGCGAAGGACGGCACGGCCTGGTACCGCGTCACCGGCTCCCGGCACGAGTACGCCCGTACGGAGAACGGCCTGCGCATCCAGGTCGCCGCCGACCGCGCCGCCGTGAGCCGTGCCGTGCTGCGGGCCGCCGCCGAGGGCGCCCACCGCGCCGACGACCGGGAACTGGACGCGGTCCTGCCGGAGCCCGCCGACCCCGGCGGGCGGCCGTCGGACGGCGGCAGGACCGGCACCCCCGTGGAGCGCGGCGACCTGCCGTCGCACGGGGACGGGGCGCCGCAGGACCCGCCGGGGGCGGGCGGGTAGCCGGGGCGGAGGGCCGCCCCCAGGAGCCGGCCGGAGGGAGCCGGCCAAAGAGGGTCGACCAGAGGGCGGGGCGCCGGGAGACCAGCGCCCCGCCCACGGGTTTCGGCGCCCCGCCCTGGGGCTCAGCGGCCCGCCCCGGGGCTCAGTGCCCCGCCCCCACCTTGGGCAGCTCGACGGAGACGCCCTTGTCGCCCGCGTCCGCCGTGTAGTCGCCCGGGGAGGTCTCGTCGACGCCCTCGGGAGCCTTGAGCGCCTTCAGGACGAAGGTGAGGACCACCGTCACCACCACGTTCAGCACGAACGCCGTGAGGCCGATGTAGCCGATCTCGCCGATGCCCGGGATCTCGTCGGAGGACCCGCCGAAGTGCTTCTGCGTCGGCGAGGCGACGCCGTACGCCGCGATCGTCCCGTACGCCATGCCGACCGCCCACCCGGCGAGCAGCGCCCACCGGTGGAACCACCGTGTGAACAGGCCGCCGACCAGCGCGGGCATGGTCTGCAGGATCCAGATGCCGCCCAGGAGCTGGAAGTTGATGGCCACCGTCTTGTCCATGCCGAGGACGAAGACGAGCGCGCCGACCTTCACCAGGAGCGAGACCAGCTTGGAGACCTTGGTCTCCTGCTCGGGCGTCGCGTCGGGCCTGAGGAAGTCCTTGTAGATGTTGCGCGTGAAGAGGTTCGCGGCCGCGATGGACATGATGGCGGCGGGCACCAGCGCCCCGATGCCGATGGCCGCGAAGGCGACCCCGGTGAACCAGTCGGGGAACATGTCCTCGAAGAGCTGCGGGATCGCGAGCTGCCCGTTCTCCACCTTCACCCCGGCCGCGATCGCCATGAACCCGAGCAGCGCGAGAAGGCCCAGCATCAGCGAGTACAGCGGCAGGATGGTGGTGTTGCGGCGGATCACGTCGCGGCTGCGCGAGGACAGCGTCGCGGTGATCGAGTGCGGGTACATGAACAGCGCGAGCGCCGAGCCGAGCGCCAGCGTGGCGTACGTCCAGGTCCCCGCGTCGCCGGGCACCAGCGCGCCGACGGGCTTGCCGGTGGCCTCGTTCGTGGCGGAGAACTTCTCGTTCGCCGCGTGGAAGATGTCGTCGAAGCCGCCCAGCTTGATCGGGATGTAGATGATGGCGACCACGATCACGATGTAGATCAGCGTGTCCTTCACGAACGCGATCAGCGCCGGGGCCCGGAGCCCCGAGGAGTACGTGTACGCGGCCAGCACGCCGAAGGCGATCAGCAGCGGCAGGTCCTTGACGAACCAGTTGGTGTCCTCGCCGCCGCCGACGCCCATCACGTCCAGGACGGCCTGGATGCCGACCAGTTGCAGCGCGATGTACGGCATCGTGGCGAGGATGCCGGTCACGGCCACCGCGAGGGAGAGCCCCTTGGAGCCGAACCGCCCGCGCACGAAGTCGGACGTGGTCACGTACCCGTGCTTGTGGGAGACCGACCACAGGCGCGGCAGGAAGGTGAAGATCAGCGGGTAGACGAGGATCGTGTACGGCACCGCGAAGAAGCCGGAGGCGCCGGCCGCGTAGATCGCCGCGGGCACGGCCACGAAGGTGTACGCGGTGTAGAGGTCGCCGCCGAGCAGGAACCACGTCACCCAGGTGCCGAACGACCGCCCGCCGAGGCCCCATTCGTCGAGGCTGTGCTCGTTCTCGGCCTTGCGCCAGCGGGCGGCGAGGAAGCCCATGACGGTGACCGCGAGGAAGAAGAAGACGAAGACGCCGAGCGCGACGCCGTTCACACCGCCGTTCACGACCGCGCACCCCCCTCGGCGCGGGCGGCCCTGCGGGCCCGCTGCTCACGCTGCCACAGCGTGTACGCGATCATCGTGAGCGCGGTCGATATCAGCACCCACAGCATCTGGTACCAGTAGAAGAAGGGGATGCCGATGAAGGCCGGGTCGGCCTTCGCATAGGAGCTCACCCAGAGCATGGCCACGAACGGCGCCACGAGGCAGAGGGCGACGACCACGCGGACCGGTGTCACCACCGGCTGTCTCACTTCCGGCCCAACCGGCACTTCAGGCGCGTCTGGCATACCGCGGCTCCGTTCGCTCACTCGTCCCGTGGTCAACGTGCGGGAAATCTAAGCGACGGTCTCGGTCTGCGGAACCCCTGTCCGTATAACGGACGGGCCACGAAGAAGCAGCTCAGCGGCGGCCGGGGGGCGGCATGGCACCGCTCCGGCCGGGCCGCGGCAGCGGTCCGGTGGTGGTTCGGTGCCGGCTCAGCAGCAGCGGAACCCCTGCCGCGGGTCGCTGTCCTGACGGTCCGTCCGCATCCGCTCGAAGGCGCGCCGGGACGGCACGGCCGCCGCCGGGTGCTCCTTGCGCACGTGCGCCACGTACCGGTCGTAGGCGGACTCGTCCGTCAACTCCCGTACGAACCACCGCAGTCCGCGCAGGGCCCGGCGCAGCCGCCCCCCGGTCATGACGCGTCCGCCGGGTGCCGCTCGCGCTGCGCCGCCAGCTCCGCCTTCTCCTCCGGTGTGGCGAAGAGACCGGCGGGCGCCGCCGTCTTCGACTCCACGAACGGCGCCTCGCTCAGGCGCGAGGACAGCGGGTCGCGGACGTGGCGGACGCAGACGCGCGCGGCGTCGGCGAGCACGACCACGACGAGGAGTGCGAGGAGGGCGGACAGGACGCCGTCCACCGTGGAGTTGGTGACGACGGTGTGCATGTCGTCCATCGACTTGGCGGGCGGAAGGACCTTGCCGTCGTCGATGGCGTCCTGGTAGATCGAGCGCTGCTTGAAGAAGCCCACGCGCGGGTCGCTGGAGAACACCTTCTGCCAGCTCGCGGTGAGCGTCACCGTGGCGTCCCAGACGAGCGGGACCCCGGTGATCCAGGCCCACCTGAGGCGACCGGACTTCACCAGGAGCGTGGTGCACACGGCCAGCGCGACGGCGGCCAGGAGCTGGTTGGCGATGCCGAAGATCGGGAAGAGCTGGTTGATGCCGCCGAGCGGCTCGTGCACGCCGACCCAGAGGAAGTAGCCCCACAGGCCGGTCACGGCGGCGCTGGTCAGGATCAGGCCGGGCTTCCAGCTCACGTTCCTGAACGGCTTGTGGACGTTGCCGAGCATGTCCTGGAGCATGAACCGGCCCACGCGCGTGCCCGCGTCGAGCGCGGTGAGGATGAACAGCGCCTCGAACATGATCGCGAAGTGGTACCAGAACGCGCGCATCGAGTCCCCGGTGACCTTGGAGAAGATCTCCGAGACGCCGATCGCGAGCGTGGGCGCGCCGCCGGTGCGGGAGAGCAGCGAACTCTCCTCGACGTTCTCGGCGGCCTGCGCCAGGTCCTCGGGCGAGATGGTGTACCCGAGGTTCGCGACGGCCCGCGAGGCCTCCTGGACGGTGTCGCCGACGACGCCCGCGGGCGCGTTCATCGCGAAGTACAGACCCGGGTCGATGATGCTCGCCGCCACCATGGCCATGATCGCCACGGACGACTCCATCAGCATGGAGCCGTAGCCGATCATCCGGACCTGCGTCTCCTTCTGGATCATCTTCGGCGTCGTACCGGAGGAGATCAGGGAGTGGAACCCGGACAGGGCGCCGCACGCGATCGTGATGAACACGAACGGGAACAGCGAACCCGCGAAGACCGGGCCGTCGCCGCGCGAGGCGAAGTCCGTCACCGCGTCCATCCTCAGCGTCGGCAGGGTGACGACCACGCCGAGCGCGAGCAGCACGATCGTGCCGATCTTCATGAACGTGGACAGGTAGTCGCGCGGCGCGAGCAGCATCCACACCGGCAGGATCGAGGCGACGAACCCGTACGCCACCAGCCAGATGACGAGGGTGGAGGGCGCCAGCGTGAACGCCTCGGCCCAGGAGGACTCCGCCACCCAGCGGCCGCCGACGAGGGCGAGAAGGAGCAGCGCGATGCCGATCAGCGAGACCTCGCTGACCCGGCCGGGGCGCAGGACACGCAGGTAGAACCCCATGAACAGGGCGATGGGGATCGTCATCGCGATCGAGAAGGTGCCCCAGGGGGACTCGGCGAGCGCGTTCACGACGACCAGGGCGAGCACCGCGAGCAGGATGATCATGATGGCGAAGGTGGCGAGCAGCGCCGCCGTCCCGCCGAACGGGCCGATCTCGTCCCGCGCCATCTGCCCGAGCGACTTGCCGTCCCGGCGGGTGGAGAAGAACAGGACCACCATGTCCTGCACGGCCCCCGCGAAGATCACCCCCGCGATGATCCAGATCGTGCCCGGCAGGTACCCCATCTGGGCGGCGAGCACGGGCCCGACCAGCGGCCCGGCGCCCGCGATCGCCGCGAAGTGGTGGCCGAGCAGGACCCGCCGGTCGGTCGGGTGGTAGTCGATGCCGTTGTCGAGCCGCTCGGCCGGCGTGGCCCGGCGTTTGTCGACGCGCAGCACCTTGTACGCGATGAACTTCGCGTAGAAGCGGTAGGCGATGGCGTACGAGCCGAGGGCGGCGGCCACCATCCAGGCGGCGGACACCTCCTCGTCCCGGGAGAGCGCGAGCACGGTCCACCCCGCGGCGCCGATCAGCGCGACGAGCGTCCACAGGGCGATGGTCTTCGGATTCGCTGCGCGCACGGACCGTCCTCCCGTTGTCTGCGGTGACGGGAGGACGGTAGGCCAGGGTAAGTGATCTGCGCTACGGGTCGGACGCCGCGAACCGCGCGGCACAGGGGGGGCGCGGGCGCGGGCGGGGCCGCGCGGCGGGCGGTCGACGAGGGGGGGCGGGCCGCGCGGCAGCTGGTCGGCAGAGACCGGGTCCCGTGGCAGCTCGTCGGCAGGGTCCGGGTCGCGCGGCAGCTCGTCGGCAAGGGCTGAGCCGCGCGGCCCCCGGCCCGCGGAGGGCGGCCGGTCCGGCGGTCCCGCGGCCGGCGGAGGCCCGGTCCCGCTGCTCCCGGCCCCGGCGGCTCAGTCCTGCGGCCGCTTGAGCCGGGCCACGAACTTGTACCGGTCGCCCCGGTACACCGAGCGCACCCACTCCACCGGGTGCCCGGTGCCGTCCAGCGAGTGCCGCGACAGCATCAGCATCGGCAGGCCCACGTCGGTGCCGAGCAGCCCCGCCTCGCGCGGCGTGGCCAGGGACGTCTCGATGGTCTCCTCGGCCTCGGCGAGGTGGACGTCGTAGACCTCGGCGAGCGCCGTGTACAGGGACGTGTACTTCACCAGCGAGCGCCTGAGCGCGGGGAAGCGCTTGGCCGACAGGTGCGTGGTCTCGATGGCCATCGGCTCGCCGCTGGCCAGCCGCAGCCGCTCGATGCGCAGCACGCGCCCGCCGGCGGCGATGTCGAGCAGCCCCGCGAGGGTGTCGTCGGCGGTGATGTACCCGATGTCCAGGAGCTGCGAGGTCGGCTCCAGGCCCTGGGCCTTCATGTCCTCGGTGTACGAGGTGAGTTGCAGGGCCTGCGACACCTTCGGCTTGGCCACGAACGTGCCCTTGCCCTGGATGCGCT
Source organism: Streptomyces sp. CC224B (assembly GCF_030010595.1). Classification (NCBI taxonomy): domain Bacteria; kingdom Bacillati; phylum Actinomycetota; class Actinomycetes; order Kitasatosporales; family Streptomycetaceae; genus Streptomyces; species Streptomyces sp. CC224B. The sequence goes on from NZ_JASCXL010000004.1 coordinate 17,580, forward strand.
CCAGGCGGCCCTCGACGACCAGCTCCTGGAGGGCCTGGCGGACCGTCGTACGGGAGGTGTCGAACTCGGCGGCGAGCGTGCGCTCGGGCGGGACGGGGGTGCCCGGCGGCAGGGTCTCGGTCATGTCGAGCAAGTGCCGCTTCAGGCGGTAGTACTTGGGCACGCGGGCCGGGCGCACGGACTTGCCGGGGCCCGGGCCGTCGCCCGTCGCGGGGGCGGTGGCGGCCGGAGCTGTCGCCGTCGTGGGGGCGGTGGCGGCCGGAGCCGCCGTCGCCGCGGTGACCGCCTCGGCCCGGGTGCTGCCCGCCTCTGTGCCCATGCTCCGCCTCTCCGGCTCCTGTGCCGCTCCCACCGGTACCTGCGCTGCCTCCACCGGCTCCTGTGCTGCTGCCGTCACCGGCTCCTCCGTCTGTCGCGGCTCACATCGTGGCACGGTCCGGGCCAGGGGGGTCACCCCTGTTCGAGCGAAGCCGTGAGGGGAGAGCCGTGCCGCTCAGGTGTCGGTCCGATAACGGAGCCGACTGCCCTTCTTATACACCCTTGACACCCCAAAAGGTCTAGGCCAAGCTCCCCCGTACTGGTCTACACCATTAAAGACCAGGTCCAGTCCCACGGGCAGTACTTTCGACTTTCGGTCCTCTTGGTCGCTGCGGGTGGGGGGTTGGCTGGCATCCAAAGGAGGATGACGTGAAGCGCAAGCTCATAGCGGCGATCGGTGTCGCGGGCATGTTGGTTTCGATCGCGGCCTGTGGTGACGACGGCGACGACAAGAAGAAGTCCGGGGCGGACGGCTTCAAGGGCGAGACGCTGACGCTCTGGGCCATGGACGGGTCGACGCCGGACCAGTGGACCAAGGACGTCAAGGCCGAGTTCGAGAAGAAGACCGGCGCCAAGCTCAAAATCGAAGTACAGCAGTGGAACGGCATCCAGCAGAAGCTGACCGCCGCCCTCTCCGAGGAGAACCCGCCGGACGTCTTCGAGATCGGCAACACCCAGACGGCCGCCTACGCCAAGTCCGGCGGCCTCGCGGACCTGAGCGACCTCAAGGAGTCGGTCGGCTCCGACTGGACCGAGTCGATCAACAAGTCCACGGTCGTCGACGGCAAGCAGTACGCCGCCCCGTGGTTCGTGCTCAACCGCGTCGTGCTCTACAACAAGAAGATCTGGGCCGACGCGGGCATCAAGGAGACGCCCAAGACCCGCGACGAGTTCTACGCCGACCTGAAGAAGATCGGCCAGAAGACCGACGCGGAGCCGATCTACCTGCCGGGCCAGAACTGGTACCACTTCGTCGGCCTCGTCATCGGTGAGGGCGGCGAGCTGGTCAAGAAGGACGGCGACAAGTACGTCTCCAATTTGGACGACCCGAAGATCGCCAAGGCCGCGGAGACGTACAAGAAGTTCCAGGCCCTGTCCAAGGCGCCGAAGAACAAGGACGAGGCCACCCCGCAGCAGGCCGAGGTCTTCGCCAAGGGCAAGACCGGCGCGTTCATCGGCATGAGCTGGGAGGCCGCCACGGCTATCAAGGCCAACAAGAAGATCGAGAAGGACATCGGCTACTTCACGATCCCCGGCCCCACGGCTGACAAGCCCGAGGGCGTCTTCCTCGGCGGCTCCAACCTCGCCGTCGCCGCCACCAGCCAGAAGCAGGAGCTCGCCAAGGAGTTCCTGAAGATCGCGCTGTCGGACAAGTTCGAGGGCCAGCTCGCCAAGGAAGGCGGCGTGATCCCGAACAAGAAGGCCCTGGAGTCCAACCTCAAGGGCAACGCCGCCGCCGAGGCCGCGGCCCCGGCCGCCTCCGGCGGTGGCATCACCCCGCTCATCCCGGAGTGGGGTGCCGTCGAGAACGAGCCCAACCCGATCAAGAGCTACCTGACCGCGGTCATGAGCGGCGACTCGCCCGCCGACGCCGCCAAGAAGGTCGAGGGCGAGTTCAACAAGCGCCTGTCGCAGAAGCAGTAAGGAAGCGCCCCGCCGGGGGCGGTGACAACAGGGTCGTGCCCGCGGCCCCCGCCTCGCCGCCCCCGGCGCATTCCTGCGTGACGTGCCGATGAGAGAGATGGCGAGCATGACCGTACAGACCGAACGGCCGCCCTCCGGCCCGCCGGAGGTAGTGAAGTCGGGCGGCGGGCGCAACGGGGCCCCGCGCACGCCCCGCGCCAGAGCCGGGGCCCTCGCCCCCTATCTGATGCTGCTTCCCGCACTCGTGGCCACCCTGGTGTTCCTGGGGTGGCCGCTGGTGAACAACGGGATCCTGTCGTTCCAGAACCTCAACATGAGGCAGGTCATCCTGCACCTCACCGAGTGGAACGGCGTCGACAACTACAAGGAGGTCCTCAAGAGCGAGGACTTCTGGCGCGTCACCGGGCGGTCGATCGTCTTCACCGCCATCAACGTCGTCCTCATCATGGTGCTCGGCACCCTGATCGGACTGCTGCTCGCCAAGCTCGGCAGCAAGATGCGACGGCTGCTCCTCTTCGGCCTCGTCCTCGCCTGGGCCATGCCCGTCATCGCCGGCACCACCGTCTACCAGTGGCTGTTCGCGCAGCGCTACGGCGTCGTCAACTGGGTGCTCGCCAAGGCCGGCTTCAGCTCCATGGCCGACTACGACTGGTTCGGCGGCCAGTACTCCACCTTCTTCGTGATCATCACGCTGATCGTGTGGATGTCGATCCCCTTCGTGGCGATCAACCTGTACGCCGCCACCACGACCATCCCCAAGGAGCTCTACGAGGCCGCGTCGCTCGACGGCGCGGGCGCCTGGAAGCAGTTCACCTCGGTGACCCTGCCGTTCCTGCGGCCCTTCCTCTACGCCACGACCTTCCTCGAGGTCATCTGGGTCTTCAAGGCCCTCGCCCAGGTCTACGCCATCAACAAGGGCGGTCCGGACCGGCTCACCGAGATCCTGCCCGTCTACGCCTACATCGAGGGCTCGGGCAACCAGCACTACGGCATGGGCTCCGCCATCGCCATGCTGACGATCATCATCATGCTCGTCCTGACCGCGTACCACCTGCGCATCGTGCTCAAGCAAGAGGAGGACGCGTGAAGCGCTCCTGGTTCGGCCGCACCTGGCCCAACGTCGTCGCCGTCGTCCTCTTCATCGGCCTGGTCTTCCCCGTCTACTGGATGTTCGCCACGGCCTTCAAGCCGACCGGCGACATCATCAGCGAAGACCCCGTCTGGATCCCCTTCGACTTCACCTTCGAGCACTTCAAGACGGCCGTCGACGCCGACCACTTCTGGCAGATGGTCAGGAACTCGGTGACCGTCACCGTCCTCGCGGTCGTCTTCTCCCTCATCATCGGCCTCTTCTCGGCCTTCGCCCTCGCCCGCATGCGGTTCAAGGGCCGCCGGGGCTTCATCATCGGCTTCATGCTGGCCCAGATGGCGCCCTGGGAGGTCATGGTCATCTCGATCTACATGATCGTGCGTGACGCGGAGATGCTGAACAGCCTCGTCCCGCTGACGCTCTTCTACATGGTGATGGTCCTGCCCTTCACGATCCTCACGCTGCGCGGCTTCGTCGCCGCCGTGCCCAAGGAGCTGGAGGAGTCGGCGATGGTCGACGGCTGCACCCGTATGCAGGCCTTCCGCCGCGTCATCCTGCCGCTACTCGCCCCCGGCCTGATGTCCACCTCGCTGTTCGGCTTCATCACCGCCTGGAACGAGTTCCCGATCGCCCTGCTGGTCAACAAGGACCCGGAGTCCAAGACGCTCCCGGCGTGGCTGTCGAGCTTCCAGACCGTCTACGGCGACGACTGGGGCGCCACCATGGCCGCCTCCTCGATCTTCGCCATTCCGATCCTGCTGCTCTTCGTCTTCCTCCAGCGCCGCGCCGTCGCCGGCCTCACCGACGGTGCCGTGAAGGGATAAGCACACCCATGAGCTCTACGACCGCCGCGCCCGACTCCCTCACGCGCGACGCCCTGACCGTCCTCCAGCCCGGCTTCGCCGGGACCACCGCCCCCGACTGGCTGCTGCGCCGCATCGGCGAGGGCCTCGGCGCCGTGGGCCTGTTCGGCCGCAACGTGCGGACGCCCGAGCAGGTGGCCGCCCTCACCGCGCAGCTCCGCGCCGAGCGCGAGGACCTCGTCGTCGCCATCGACGAGGAGAGCGGCGACGTCACCCGCCTGGAGGTGCGCACCGGCTCCTCCTTCCCCGGCAACCACGCCCTCGGCGCGGTCGACGACCCCGCGCTCACCCGCGACGTCGCCGCCGAGCTGGGCCGCCGCCTCGCCGCGGCCGGTGTCACCTTCAACTGGGCGCCGTCCGCCGACGTCAACTCCGACCCCGACAACCCGGTCATCGGCGTCCGCTCCTTCGGCTCCGACCCGGACCTGGTGGCCCGGCACACCGCCGCGTACGTCGAGGGCCTGCAGTCCTCCGGCGTCGCCGCCTGCACCAAGCACTTCCCTGGCCACGGCGACACCGCCGTCGACTCGCACCACGCCGTGCCGCACATCGACGCCGACGACGCCGTGCTGCGCGCCCGCGAACTGGCGCCCTTCCGGGCCGCGATCGGCGCCGGCACCCGGGCCGTGATGAGCGCCCACATCAGCGTGCCGGCCCTCGACCCGGACCTGCCCGCGACGCTCTCCCGCCGCATCCTCACCGACCTGCTCCGCGGCGAGCTGGGCTTCGACGGCCTGATCGTCACCGACGGCATCGAGATGCGCGCCATCTCCGGCACCTACGGCATCGCACGCGGCACCGTCCTCGCGATCGCCGCCGGCTGCGACGCCATCTGCGTGGGCGGCGGCCTGTGTGACGACGAGACGGTCATCCGACTGCGCGACGCCCTCGTCGCGGCGGTCCGCTCCGGCGAGCTGCCCGAGGAGCGGCTCGCCGACGCGGCCGACCGCGTCCGGGCGCTGGCGCGCTGGACCTCGGGGCCGGGCGCGGCCAGTCGTGCGGGGGGCGTGCCCGACCCCGAGGTCGGACTGCGCGCCGCCCGCCGCGCCCTGACGGTCACCCACGGCGAGATCTACGCCGGCCCGCTCACCGAAGCCCCCTACGTCGCCGCCTTCACGCCGCTGGCCAACATCGCCGTCGGCGACGAGACCCCCTGGGGCGTCGCCGCCGAACTCACCCGCCGCCTGCCCGGCACGGCCACCGGCTCCTTCACCGGCGAGGGCGCGGGCGCCGAGGCACTGGCCGCGGCGGGCGACCGGCGCGTCGTCGCCGTGGTCCGCGACGCCCACCGCCACCCGTGGATGGCGGCGGCCGTCGACCGCCTCCTCGCCGCCCGCCCCGACACCGTCGTCGTCGAGATGGGCATCCCCCAGGCCAAGCCGACGGGCGCCCTCCACATCGCCACCCACGGCGCGGCCCGCGTCTGCGGCATCGCGGCGGCGGAGGTCCTCACGGGGGCATAGCGACCCGACTACACCCGTGGTGTGTGCCCACCCGCTCCGCGCGGCGGCGCCGAGGGGCACACACCACCGGGGCGCAGAGCCGCGCACGGCCCGAGCAGCCCCGGACCGTACGGGAACGCAACGGCGCCGGGCCGCCCCCGCTGAGGGAGGCGGCCCGGCGCCGTCCGCGTGCCCGGGCCGGAGGCCTAGAGCCCCTGCCACTCCGGCTTGTTGGCGTACGTGTGCCGGAAGTAGTCCGCCAGCTTCAGCTTGGACGCCGCGGCCTCGTCCACCACGACCGTGGCGTGCGGGTGGAGCTGGAGCGCCGACGCGGGCACGATGGACGCCACCGGCCCCTCGACCGTCGCCGCCACGGCGTCCGCCTTGCCCTCGCCGGTCGCGAGCAGCACCAGGTGCCGCGCCTCCAGGATCGTGCCGATGCCCTGCGTGATGACGTGGTGCGGCACCTGCTCGATGTCGCCGTCGAAGAACCGCGCGTTGTCCACCCGGGTCTGCTCGGTCAGCGTCTTGATCCGCGTACGCGAGGCCAGCGACGAGCACGGCTCGTTGAACCCGATGTGCCCGTCCGTGCCGATCCCGAGCAGCTGCAGGTCCACACCGCCCGCCTCGGCGAGCGCCCGGTCGTACGCCTCGCACGCGCCCTGCACGTCCTCGGCACTGCCGTCCGGCCCCATGAAGGCCGCCTCGCTCAGCCCGAGCGGCTCGACGACCTCCCGCAGCACCACCGAGCGGTACGACTCCGGGTGCCCCGCCGGCAGCCCGACGTACTCGTCGAGCTGGCAGATCCGCGCCCGCGACACATCCACGGTCCCGCCGCGGACCTTCGCCGCCAGGGCCTCGTAGATGGGCAGCGGCGTCGAACCGGTGGCGACACCGAGCAGGGCGTCAGGCTTACGACGCACCAGGGCGGCCATGGCCTCCGCGATGAGCTCGCCGCCTGCCTTGGCGTCCGGGACGATGACAACTTCCACGCTGGGCCTGCCGATCTGGAGAAGGAGGGACGATGGTGTGGTATAGACCAATCTAGCAGAGCCACCCCCCTGAGGCGCAGCCCTCGGTCCATGCCTACGCCATCCCGACCTCCGGCCCACTCGACCTCCGGCCCGCCCGGCTCCGGCCCGCCCGGGTTCTGGCCCGCCTGGGCTGCGGTCCGCCCGGCCTCAGGCCCGCCCGGGCTGCGGTCCACCTGGGCTGGGGGCAGTACGGCCTGCCTGGCCGAGGCAGCCCGCGGGGCGGACAGCCATACCTGCCGGGCTCGGCCTGCGGGCAGTGCGGCCGCTGTGCCCACCCGTCCCGCCCTGCGGGACGTTTGCCCACAGCGGGGGAGGGGGCTGGACCCGGCCGGTCGTGGGCGAGCTTGGGGCGGGCTAGTGCTGGGCGGGGTGTCGGCGAAGGTCTAAGGAGGCCGAGGCCCCGTCGAGTGGCAGGCGAGGGGTGCCCGGGGCACGCGCGCTCGGGGGACGGCGGCTGCGGGGTGGGGCGGGCGTCGGCGCAAGCACTGCACGGGCTGTCGAGCGGTGAGTAGTGAGGGTCCAACGGCTGTGGGAGAGAGAACGGTGGGCAGGGGAGTGGCGGTGGGGAAGTAGAACGGGAAGTGGCGGTGGAAGGGTGAGGGCGGGGGAGCCGGGCGAAGGTCCGTAGGGGCTCTGAGCGAATCCTGCGGCCCCCGGGCAGATGCCCTCGGCCCCCCCCCGGGCAGGATGCCCTCGCAGCCCTCGCAGCCCTCGCAGCCCTCGCAGCCCTCGCAGCCCTCGCAGCCCTCGCAGCCCTCGCAGCCCTCGCAGCCCGATGCCCGGGAAGCCCCGGGAAGCCCTGGGCCGTTCAGGGAGAAGGGCCCCCAGGGCAGTAAGGCCCTGGGCGGAGAAGGGGCGCTCTCGGGTGGGAGCGAGCACAGTGGTACGCATGACCGTGACCTCGTCCTCCCCGTACAGCGAGCAGCCCGGCCGCATCATGTCCCGGGAGATGGCCGAGCAGCCCGACGTGCTGCGGCGCATCCTGGAGACCGGCGCGCCCCGGATCCGGCGGACCGCCGAGCAGGTCGCGGCGCAGCGCCCCCGTTTCGTGCTGCTCACCGCCCGCGGCACCTCCGACAACGCCGCGCTCTACGCCAAGTACCTCCTCGAAGTCCGTCTCGGCCTGCCCTGCGGGCTGACCTCCATGTCCACGACGACGGCCTACGGCGCCAAGCCCGACCTGCGGGACGTCCTGGTCATCACCGTCAGCCAGTCCGGCGGCTCCCCGGACCTGGTGGCCTCCACCCATGCCGCCCGCGAGGCCGGTGCCGTCACCCTCGCCGTCACCAACAACCCGGACTCGCCCCTCGCCGCCGTCTCCGAGCACCACATCGACATCCTGGCGGGCCCCGAGAAGGCCTTGCCCGCGACGAAGACCTACACGGCGTCCTTGCTCGCCCTCTACCTCTTCATCGAGGGCCTGCGCGGAGGCGACGGCGCCGAGGCCCGCGGGCTGCCCGACCTCGCCGCCGGCCTGCTCGCCCGCCAGCCGGAGATCCGTACCCTCGCCGCGCGCTACCGCTTCGCGGAGCGCATGGTGATCACCTCCCGTGGCTACGGCTATCCCACCGCCAAGGAAGCCGCCCTCAAGCTGATGGAGACCAGCTACATCCCCGCCCTCGCCTACTCCGGTGCCGACCTGTTGCACGGCCCCCTCGCCATGGTCGACAACATCTCGCCGGTCATCGCGGTCGTGACGGACGGCAAGGGCGGCGCGGCGCTCCAGCCCGTCCTCGACCGCCTGCGCGGGCGCGGCGCCGACCTGGTGGTCATCGGCCCCAAGGCCCAGGTCGAGCAGGCCTCCGCAGGGTTCGTGCTGCCCACGGAGAACGTGGCCGAGGAGCTCCAGCCGATCCTCGAGATCATCCCCCTCCAGCTCCTCGCCTACGAGGTCACCATCGCCCGGGGCCAGGACCCGGACGCGCCGAGGGCTCTCGCCAAGGTGACGGAGACCCGCTGAACCGCCCCGGCGGCGCCCGGTACGTCGCGGCGTCTCAGGCCAGCGAACCGCCCGTCGCGTCGATCCACTGGCCCGTCACCCACCGCCCGTCCGGCGAGGCGAGGAACGCGACCACGTCGGCTATGTCCTCCACCGTGCCGACCCTGCCGAGAGCCGACATCGCCGCCGCGCCCTCCCACGCTTCTCTGTTCTCCTCGCCGCGCAGCCACGCGGCGTTGACGTCCGTGTCCACGATGCCCGGGGCGACCGCGTTGACCGTGATGCCCCGGGGGCCGAGGACCTTCGACAAGTTCCGCGTGAAGACGTCCAGGGCGCCCTTCGTCATGGCGTAGGTCATGATGTCCGGCAGGACGGCGGCGTGGGAGACGCCGGACGAGATGTTGATGATCCGGCCGCCGTCGCGCAGGCGCTCCACGGCGAGCTGCGTGATGAAGTACGGCGCCTTCGCGTTCACCGCGAAGAGCCGGTCGAACTCCGCCTCGTCCGTGTCCGCGAACGGGCGCGACGTGCCGATGCCCGCGTTGTTCACCAGGATGTCCAGGCCGTCCGCGTGCGCGTCGAACGCCGCCCACAGCGCTCGCGCGTCCCCGGGCCTCCCGAGCTCCGCGCCGATCGCGAACGCCGCGCCCCCCGACCGCTCGATCGCCGCCACCGTCTCCTTCGCGGCCGCCTCGTTGCTGCCGTAGTGCACGGCGACCAGCGCGCCGTCCCGGCCGAGGCGCTCGGCGATCCCCCGGCCGATGCCTCGGCTGCCGCCCGTGACCAGGGCGGTCTTGCCCGCCAGCCGACCCGCGGACACCGCCGCCCCCGCCCTCTCGGCCGTTTCCAGCCCCGTTTCCGTCGCCGCCTTCTTCATCGCGCCCATGGCGAGACCCCCACTCCCACATTCGTTCTCTAGCGGTCGCTACATAAAAACCGTACCCGACTCCCTCCCGCTTTTCTAGCGCCCGCTATAGAATTTTTCCCATGGCGATGAAACAGCGAGGCAGGCCCCGCTCCTTCGACCGCGAGACGGCCCTGGAGAAGGCCCTGCGCACGTTCTGGGAGCACGGGTACGAGACGACGTCCGTCTCCGACCTCACGCGTGAGCTCGGCATCGGCGCCCCTAGCCTCTACGCGGCCTTCGGTGACAAGCAGACCCTCTTCGGTGAGGTCCTGCAGCGGTACGCCGTCACGTACGGCGCCTTCGGCGGCCGTGCCCTCGACGAGGAGCCGACTGCCCGCGCCGGCGTCGAGCGCATGCTCCGCGAGGCCGCCGCCGCGTACACGGACCCGGCGCACCCCCATGGCTGCCTCGTCATCCACGCGGCGACCAACTGCGCGACGCCCGAGGTCGAGCAGACACTCCGCGAACGGCGCAACGCGAACATCGCCTCCATGCAGGACCGCATAGAGGCCGACATGGCGCGGGGCAGGCTGCCCGCCGACACGGACGCGGCGGCCCTCGCCCGATACACGGGCGCGGTCCTGCAGGGCATGTCCCAGCAGTCGCGGGACGGCGCCGGCCGCGAGGAGCTGGAGGCGATCGCCGAACTGTCGATGCGCGCCTGGCCCTCCGAGCCGGCGGGCCGGACCACTGGCACCGCCGAGTCAGCGAGCCGGATCACTGACACCGCCCAACCGGCAAACCAGGCCTCCGGCACCGCCCAACCGGCAAACCAGGCCTCCGGCACCGCCCAACCGGCAAGCCAGGCCTCCGATGCCGCCGACCCCGCCCACACCGCCGAACCGGCCGTCTGAGCCGCCCGCGCCCCCGCAACAAACATCGCCCCACGCGTAGACAGGAAAGAATGGTCTAGTCCACAATCGGACGTAAAGCCCCGCTCTCCCCGCACAGGAGAGCGGACCGAGGAACCGGCGCTCTCTGCCCTGACCGCGCCGGGTTCTCCCCAATCGGCGGCCGGAACCGCACAGACCGGCTGCCGATGCACCAGAAGGGCTGCGGTGTTGGGGTCGGGTTGAGGGTCCCGCCCTGGCGCCGCGGCCCGACCGGTGCCCGAGGACGGAAAGCGGCCATCGGAGCCCCGCGCGGCCCGCCAGGTACGCTCACACACGTGCCCTCCATGAACGACCTCGTACGTCAGCACACGGCCCTCGGCGACTCCGACCTCGAGTGGCTGCACCTGCTGGTCTCGGAGTGGCAACTGCTCTCCGACCTGTCCTTCGCCGACCTCGTCCTGTGGGTCCCCACGCGCGACGGCACCCGGTACGTCTCCGTGGCGCAGATGCGGCCCAACACCGGCCCCACCTCGTACCAGGACGACATGGTCGGCCACCTCGTCCCGCGCGGCCGCCGCCCCCTCCTGGACGCGGCGCTCGACGAGGGCCGCATCGTGCGCGAGGGCGACCCGGAGTGGCGCGAAGAGGTCCCGGTGCGCGTCGAGTCCATCCCCGTACGCAGGGAAGGGCGCGTCCTCGGAGTCATCGCCCGCAACACCAACCTCCTGACGGTGCGCACCCCCTCCCGCCTGGAGCTCACCTACCTGCAGTCGGCGTCCGACCTGGCTCAGATGATCGCGGCGGGCTCCTTCCCGTTCCCGGACCAGCAGGTCGACATGGACGCCTCCCCGCGCGTGGGGGACGGGCTGATCCGCCTCGACGCGGACGGCATCGTCCAGTACGCGTCGCCGAACGCCCTGTCCGCGTACCACCGCCTGGGTCTCGCCGCCGACCTCGTGGGCCACCACCTGGGCAAGGCCACCGCCGAACTGGCCCCGTCCAGAGGGCCGGTGGACGAAGCGCTCATCAAGCTCGCCAGCGGCTGGGCGCCCCGGGAGTTCGAGATCGAGGGCGGCGACGGCGTGATCCAGTTGCGTGCCATCCCGCTCAAACCCAAGGGGCCGCGCATCGGTTCGCTGGTGCTCCTGCGCGACGTCACGGAACTGCGCCGCCGTGAACGCGAGTTGATCACCAAGGACGCCACCATCCGGGAGATCCACCACCGGGTGAAGAACAACCTCCAGACGGTCGCCGCCCTCCTGCGCCTCCAGGCGCGCCGGATCGACTCCGTATCGGGCCGTGAGGCACTGGAGGAGGCCGTCCGCCGGGTGGGCTCCATCGCCATCGTGCACGAGACGCTCTCGCAGAACCTGGACGAGCGCGTGGAGTTCGACGACATCGTCGACCGCGTGCTCGCGATGGTCGCGGAGATCTCACCCGGCAAGGTGACCGGCCGCCGCACGGGCCGCTTCGGCATCCTCGACGCCGAGGTCGCGACCCCGCTGTCGATGGTCCTCACCGAGGTCCTGCAGAACGCCCTGGAGCACGGTTTCCGCGAGGGCGACACGGGCACCGTCGAGGTGTCCGCGCTGCGGGGCGGCACCACCAAGGAGGGCCGCCTGCTCATCACCGTCCAGGACGACGGGGTCGGGCTGCCCGAGGACTTCGACCCGCACCGCACGGGCAACCTGGGCCTGCAGATCGTCCGCACTCTCGTCGAGGGCGAGCTGGGCGGCACGTTCGACATGGTCCGCGCCCCGGAGCGCGGTACGCGCGTGGTCCTCGACATCCCGGTGCGCGTCGACAAATGACCCGTCCGGGCGCCGGTACCGACCGGTGCCCGGCGCCCGGCGCGTGAGCCGTTCCCGAATCGACGGCACCCGTAGCCACGTACCGACCCGGAGACAGCGAGAAGCCCCGGACCGGGTGGGTCCGGGGCTTCTCACTCACGTTGCGATGCGCACCGAGGGTACTGCGCGGCTGCGGCTCGGGGGCGGGGGTTGCGTACGCGCTGTCTACGGATCAATGCCGTCAGGCACACGCGCCGCCGGGCTCAGGCTCGTGGGGCGTGGGCGTCAGGCGCTGGCCTGGCGCGCCCGGTTGCGGGCGGCGCGGCGCTTCATCGCGCGGCGCTCGTCCTCGCTGAGGCCACCCCAGACGCCGGAGTCCTGACCGGACTCGAGCGCCCACTGCAGGCACTGCTCCATGACGGGGCAGCGACGGCAGACGGCCTTGGCTTCCTCGATCTGCAGCAGCGCAGGACCGGTGTTGCCGATGGGGAAGAACAGCTCGGGGTCTTCCTCGCGGCAAACGGCGTTGTGACGCCAGTCCATGGCTGCTACCTCTCCTTGGGTCTTACATGCAGGGTGCTTGTGAATGTGAACGCTTTCACGAATCCCTCCGCGCGGGAAGGGCCGACTCCCAGTTGCCTGGTGTGGACCTTGTGGTGAGAGGAGGGGTTCTGGCGACCTGTAGAGGCTGGTGTTGCGGGCCGTCCCGATCGCCATGTAGAGATTCGCAAACCTCGGCGGCGGATACAACCCCTTCCGGAAAGTTTTTTTTGATTCCTCGGTGTCGGCTGAGTCACAGCCGTACTTCCATGGGGTGGATCCTGGCCTAAACGTTCGAGTGAAAGGACTTTAGGCCCTTCCACTCACACAATCACACGCAGTGCACGGCGTACGCCTGTGAACGTCACGCTCGTCCGCAGCCCCAGGTGGTCGCCGTCCATCTGCAGAGGCAGGGGCACCTTCGAATGCAAGGTGAAGTCGGTCAGATCGTGCAACGAGACGGCGTTCTTCCCGTGGGGCCCCCGCTCGGGGGTCGAACGCAGCAGTTGAGTGCCGTACCGGGCCACCGAAGCCGTGGAAAGACGCTTGAGGCCGAGGACGTCGAGACCGGTCTCGAACGAGGCCTTCGGGGACGCGTACAGGGGGCGATTGCCCAGGTAGGACCAGGGAGAGGTGTTGCAGACTATGGACATCACGAGGTCCGTGACCGGCTCCTCGCCCGCCCTCTCCAGGGTGATCGACCCGTGCCGGCGGTCGCTCTCGCCGAGGAACTGGCGTACCACCTGGCGCACGTAAAGGGCGTGCGTCGACTTCTTGCCTCGCTCCCGGTGCTGCTCCACCCGGCCGACCACGCCCGCGTCGAACCCGAGCCCGGCCGCGAACGTGAACCAGCGCGGCGGGACCGCCTCGTCCTCGGTCCCCGGGGTCCCCGAGACGCGGCCGAGGCTCACCGTCCGTCCGCTTCCCTCACGCAGCGCGTCCAGGATGGCGCCGGTCGCCTCCACGGCGTCGTTCGGCAGACCCAGGGCCCGCGCGAACACGTTCGTCGAGCCCCCGGGGACGACGGCAAGGCGGGGCAGGGCCTCCGGGGAGGGGCCGTTGTGCAGGAGACCGTTGGCGACCTCGTTGACCGTGCCGTCGCCGCCGAGGGCGACGACCAGCTCGATGTCGTCGCTCTCCGCCGCCTGCCGGCCCAGGTCCCGGGCGTGACCGCGGTACTCCGTGGTCACCGCTTCGAGCTTCATCTCGCTCGCCAGTGCGTGGATCAGTACGTCACGCGTGCGCGCACTGGTGGTAGTAGCCGCCGGGTTGACCACGAGGAGTGCACGCATGCGCAGCAGACTACCTAGCCGCCGTGACCGGGCCCAGACCGAGGTCTCGCCCGGGCCTCACGGGCTGTGTCGGAATGGCTCCCCGGTGTGCCCGTACGAACTCCCGCATTCACTGTCTCCGGGCCCGTCTCCAGGCCTGTCTCCGGGCGGAGCCACGACCCGGGGCGGGTCCATAGGCGAGCCCGGTCGGTTCCACGCCGCAGCCGCAGCCGCAGCCGCAGCCGCAGCCGCAGCCGCAGCCACACCGGCCCCGCCCGTACGAGGCACCCAGGACCGGCCCCGTCCCGCCGCAGCATCCCCCGGACACCGTCGTGCCGACGCCCCCGACCCCGCGGCTACCCTCGAAGGGTGAGCACTGAGCCGAAGACCACCCCCGAAGCCCCGGAAAAGGGACCGCGTCCCGGGCGCCTGACGGCCGCCGCGGCGCTCGCCGCGCTGGAGGGCCTCGCCCTCGTCGTCGGCGGTGCGTACATGCTCGTGATGGGCCTCGCGGGCGACCCCGACAACCCGCGGCAGGCCACGACCGGCGGCGTCACGCTGATCGTCCTCGCGCTGCTGCCGCTGCTGGCCGCCCGCGGACTGCTGCGGCAGCGCCGGTGGGCCCGCGGGCCCGCGATCATCACGCAGATCATGGCGCTGCCGGTGGCCTGGCAGCTCCTCCAGGCGGACAGTGCGCTGATCCCGGGCGGCATCGCCCTCGCGGCCGTCGCCGTGGCCACCCTCGTGCTCCTGGTGCACCCCGCGACGACCGAGGCGCTCGGCATCGGGTCCCCCGGCGCCGTCCAGGGAGACGGCAAGTAGCCGGCGGACTGCCGGGACGCGCGGGGCCGTCACTCCTCGACGAGGAGCTTCTCCCGGAGCTGCGCCAGCGTGCGCGCGAGCAGCCGGGAGACGTGCATCTGGGAGATGCCGACCTCCTGGGCGATCTGCGACTGGGTCATGTTGCCGAAGAAGCGCAGCAGCAGGATGCGCTTCTCGCGCGGCGGCAGGTCCTCCAGGAGCGGCTTGAGGGACTCGCGGTACTCGACGCCCTCCAGGGCCTCGTCCTCGGCGCCCAGGGTGTCGGCCACGGCCGGGGACTCGTCGTCAGTGTCCGGGACGTCCAGGGACAGCGTGGAGTACGCGTTGGCCGACTCCAGGCCCTCCAGGACCTCCTCCTCGGAGATCGCCAGCTTCTCGGCGAGCTCGTGCACGGTGGGGGAGCGGCCGTTGAGCTGGGACAGCTCGGCGGTCGCCGTCGTCAGGGCCAGGCGCAGCTCCTGGAGGCGCCGCGGGACCCGTACCGCCCAGCCCTTGTCGCGGAAGTGGCGCTTGATCTCGCCGACGACCGTGGGAGTGGCGTACGTGGAGAACTCCACGCCCCGGTCCGGGTCGAACCGGTCCACGGACTTGATCAGCCCGATCGTGGCCACCTGGGTGAGGTCGTCCAGCGGCTCGCCGCGGTTGCGGAAGCGGCGGGCCAGGTGCTCCACGAGCGGCAGGTGCATACGGACGAGCTGGTTGCGCAGCTCCGCGTACTCCGGGCTGCCGTCCTGCAGCGCGCGCAGCTCGACGAACATCGCTCGCGCGCCGCTGCGGTCCTGTGGATCGTGCCGGCTGTGCTGCTCGTGCTCGCTCATCGTCCCGCCCGTCACCAGCCGCCGCCCTTCAGGGGCCCTGCCCCCAGCGCTGGACACCCGGGGGGACCCCCTGCGTGCGGCGCCTGCTTGGTCCTGTCGCCCTCCGCCCGGGCCGGACAGCTCGTCGCGCCCGTCCTCGGGGGTCGGCTCTGCCTCAACTGGGATCGGTGCCCTCTCGGCCACCGGTGGACCCGACTGCTCCGGGTCCTGTGGGTGCGGCCTGGCCTGCTCGGGGATGCCTCCGGGGACAGGCCCCGGCTCCGCCGGGCCGCGGCCCGTGGCCGGGCGCGTACCGCCCCTGCCTCGGGCGGGCAGACCGTGTGTGCTGTGTTTGCCGCGTGCTCCGCGCTCTTCGTCCCGCACCGGCCCGTCCCCGTCCCTCACGCCGGCCCGGGACCCGCGCCGCGCTTCTTGTAGAGGCTGATCGAAACGGTTTTGTCGTCTCCGACCGAGGAGTCGACCATGCCCGCGAGGGCCGACAGCACAGTCCAGGCGAAGGTGTCCCGCTCCGGGGCACGCCCGTCGGTGGTGGGCGCCGAGACGGTCACCTCCAACGAGTCGTCGACGAGCCGGAAGACGCAGCGGAGCACGGAGCCGGGCACGGCCTGCTGGAGCAGGATCGCGCAGGCCTCGTCGACCGCGATGCGGAGGTCCTCGATCTCGTCCAGGGTGAAGTCCAAGCGCGCCGCGAGGCCGGCCGTGGCCGTACGCAGCACCGACAGGTAGGCACCCGCAGCCGGAAGGCGGACCTCGACGAAGTCCTGATTTCCGGGCTCGCCTGCGATCTGGGACACCCTCACCTCCAAGGTGGTACAAGCACTTTCGGGGCTCCGGAACCGCTCCTGGGCAGCCCGGACTGCGTCACTCGGGTAACGCACCTCGTCTTTCAGCGGTGACGCTACCGCGCTGCTCAGTTCCGTGTCCCAGGGACCCCGCCCCGTTGCTGTCACTCATAGTAAGCCTACGGGTACGGACAGTGGCTAGGGGTTACGCGGGCCCAATTGGAAAGAACGAGCGTCGGGTTGACGTACCCAGGCCTCAGACGATCGAACCGTCGACGAAGCACCAACGCCAGCTTTCCCCCGGCTCGAAGGTGCGCATCACCGAGTGCCCGGTCTTCTTGAAGTGTCCCGTCGCGTGCTGGAACGGCGACGAGTCGCAGCACCCGACGTGTCCGCACACCAGGCAGAGCCGGAGCTGTACGGGGTGGCTGCCGACGGCGAGGCACTCCGGGCACGTTTCGCTCAGCGGCGCGGGCTCGGGGCGGGGCAGCGCGCTGACGTGCGGACACTCGTTCATGATGGCCAGGTTACGACGGCCGAGCGGTGGGTGGAGGGCCTTGCCATGGACGTACTGCCCTTGGTGGCGCTGATCGCGGCGAGCGCCGCCGTGGCCGGGGCCGCGCGGCGCACCCCGGTGCCCGCGCCCCTCCTGCTGGTGGGCGCGGGACTGATCGCCGCGTACGTCCCCGGGGTGCCGGACTACCACCTCGACCCCCATGTCGTGCTGCCCCTGGTGCTGCCGCCGCTGCTCCACACGGCCGCCCTGGAGAGCTCGTATCTGGACCTGCGGGCCAACGTACGGCCCGTCGCGCTCCTGTCGGTCGGTTACGTTCTGTTCGCAACGGTGGTCGTCGGCTGGCTCGCGTATCTGCTGATCCCCGATCTTCCGTTGACCGCGGCGCTCGTCCTGGGCGCGGTGATCGCGCCTCCGGACGCCGTCGCCGCCACCGCCGTGGCGCGCCGTGTGGGGCTGCCGTCCCGCCTCACCACGATCCTCCAGGGCGAGTCCCTGGTGAACGACGCGACCGCGATCACCGCCTACAAGGTGGCGCTCGCCGCGGCCGTCGGCGAGGGCGCGAGCTGGGCGGGCGGCATCGGCGAGTTCCTGGTGGCCGCGCTCGGCGGCATCGGGGTCGGCCTGCTGCTGATGGTGCCGATCCACTGGCTGCGCACCCGTCTGAAGGAAGCGCTCCTGCAGAACACGCTGTCGCTGCTGATCCCCTTCGTGGCGTACGCCGTCGCGGAGCAGGTGCACGCCTCCGGGGTGCTCGCGGTGGTCGTGGTGGCCCTCTACCTGGGGCACCGCTCCTGGCAGGTCGACTTCGAGACGCGGCTCCAGGAGGCCGCGGTGTGGCGGGTCGTCGGCTTCCTCCTGGAGTCCGCGGTGTTCGCCCTGATCGGCCTCCAGCTCCCGATCGTCCTGGAGGACCTCGGCGAGTACAGCGTGGGACAGGCCGTCTGGTACGCCCTGGCGGTCTTCGTCCTCGTCGTGGCGGTGCGGTTCGTGTGGTCCTATCCGGCGACGTACGTGCCGCGTCTGCTGTCGGCGCGGATCAGGGAGCGCGAGAAGGACACGGACTGGCGGCGGCCGCTCGTCGTGAGCTGGGCGGGCATGCGGGGCGTCGTGTCGCTGGCGATCGCCTTCTCCATCCCGCTCGCCCTGGACGACGGGACTCCCTTCCCGGCCCGCAACCTGGTGCTGTTCCTGACCTTCACGACGGTCATCGGCACCCTGGTGGTGCAGGGGCTTTCGCTGCCGTGGCTCATCCGGGCGCTGCGGCTGCCCGGTCCCGACCCGCGGCAGCAGACGCTCGCCGAGGCGCAGGCGCAGAACGCCGCCTCGCAGGCCGCCGAGGCCCGCCTGGACGAGCTGATGGCGGACGAGCGCAACTGTCTGCCAGGGCCCCTCCAGGACCGGCTGCGCACGGTTCTGGAGCGCCGCCGCAACTCCGTGTGGGAGCGGCTCGGCCAGCCGAACCCGGTGACCGGCGAGTCCGCCGACGACACCTACCGCAGGCTCGCGCGCGAGGCCATCGCCGCGGAGCGCGAGGTGTTCGTACGGCTGCGGGACGAGCGCCGCATCGACGACGAGCTCCTGCGGACGCTGCTGCGGAAGCTGGACCTGGAGGAGGCCGCGGCCTACCGGGAAGTCGAGGAGTGAGAGGAGTGCGAGGGGTGAGCCGGCCCTGAGGCGGGCGGCATACCGGTGACGACGGCTGTGACGGTGGTCCCGGGGGCGAAGGCGCCCTCTTCGGAGAGGGCCGTCAGCGCGTGCAGCAGCTTCGCCACGTAGATCCGCTCCACGGGGACACCGTGCCGGTCCTCGAAGTCGTCGGCGAAGGCGGTGAGCGCGTCGGTGGTGCGGGCGTAGCCGCCGCAGTGGAAGCGCTCGTCCAGGCTCCAGTTGGCGGTGGGCGAGCCGAGGGCGGTGTCCTGGAGCCGGCGTATCTCCTCGCCCAGGAAGCCGCCCTTGAGTACGGGTATGCCGAGTGCGCGCTGGCCCGGGGCGAGGCCCGCGGCCAGCCCCGCGAGGGTGCCGCCGGTGCCGCAGGCCACGGCGGCGACGTCGGTGCGCCCCCGCAGCTCCTCACCCAGGGCCGCGCAGCCGTGCACGGCGAGGGCGTTGCTGCCGCCTTCGGGGATGACGTACGCCTCCTGGGTGGCGGTGTCGCGCTGGAGGGCGGCCAGGACGGCGGGGTCGTGTTTGCGGCGGTAGGTCGACCTGTCGACGAAGTGCAGCCGCATGCCGTCGGCCTCGCACCGGGCGAGCGACGGGTTGAGGGGCCGCCCGGCGAGCTCGTCACCGCGCACGATGCCGACGGTGGCGAAACCCAGGAGGCGGCCGGCGGCTGCGGTGGCCCGCAGGTGGTTGGAGTAGGCACCGCCGAAGGTCAGCAGGGTGTCGTGGCCCGCGGCCCGCGCCCGCTCCAGGTTCAGGACGAGCTTGCGGTACTTGTTGCCCGGCAGGGCCGGGTGGATGAGGTCGTCGCGCTTGAGGAGGAGGCGGACGCCGTGCGCCGAGAAGCGCGGGTCCGCGACCGGCTGGAGGGGCGTGGGGAGCCGGGGGACGAGGGCGGGCGGGGTGCGGGACACCCCGCCATTGTCCTCCTCGGGGGTTGCTGCAGCGGTTCGCGTCCTGCGGTGAGGACGGCGTCAGCCGCTTGTGATCCGTGCCGGGTGGGCCTCTGGGCCGCTCGCGTCCCCGCGAGGGCCACGGCGGCCGCCGACGTCGTGCCGAGCCGTCACACCGGCCGTTCGCGGTCGTGCCGGGCGCTCACACCAGGCGCCGACGCCCCCGCGAGACGGTCACGCGGCCGCTCGTGGGCCGCCGTGCGGCTACTTCAGCCGCTCGTGGACGCGGTCCCGCATGGCGTTCATCGTGAAGCCCTTGGGGTCTATCTTCCCGGGCTGCCACTCCAGGTGGCCGATGACCGAGCGGGCCGTCCACTCGTGGTGGCGGCAGACCGCCGCGGAGACCCTCGTGATGGCGTCCAGCTGGGCGGGTGTCCAGGGGTCCTCGCCGTCACCGAGGTTCTCGCACTCGAAGCCGTAGAAGTGGCGGTTGCCGTCGGTGTTGGCCTCGTTGTCCGGCGGCAGGGCCTTCTCGGCGATGACGGCGCGCAGCACGTCGTCGTCCCCGAGGCCCGCGTGGTTGGCGCGGCCGTAGCCGACCAGGTGGACGCGGCCGTCCTTGGTGATGACACCGTGGCACAGCGGGCCGGGCAGGCCTTGGTAGCCCTCGCGGCAGATGCGCACGGTCTTCTCGGCGCCGGACGTCACCGTGTGGTGGATCATCACGCCGTGGACGGGACCCCAGGGCCCCTTGTGGTTGCGGTTGTGCGTGCGCCAGTTTCCGACTTCGACGATCGTGACGCCTTCGTCCTGTAACACGTCCAGGAATCTGTTCGCGGACATGGGTGGGGCCATGGCCGCCTCCTTCGGGGCGCGACGGCCGCCGGTCGCGGGCCGCCTCGTACGGTGGTTGATACCGGAAACACAAGGGCGTGAACCATGTGCCCGGCGTCCGTTCGGGCCCCTGTGCGAGCTGTTCCGGTCAGCCCCGAAGAGGCGGCCGAAGGGAGGTCCCACAGGGGTGGCCGGTCCCGAAGAGGCGGTCCCGAAGGTGCTCAAGCGGCGTGCGGCCGGCGCGCGGTCAGCTCCGCAGGAAGCCGTCGCCGTGCGTCGCGATGTGGGCCTCCAGGGCGGAGAGCGCCTGCTGCGTGGCGTCGGGGGTGCCGCTGCCGCGGCGCTCGGCGTAGTACGCCGCGCCGAGCTGCTTCAGCAGGTCGTTGCCCGCGCGCTGCGCCTGGACGTCGTCCAGCTTCTGCTTGCCCTGGTTGAGACCCTGCTGCACTTGCTCTCGTGCGCGGTCGAGGAAACCTGCCATGTCGCCTTCTCCTGACGGTTGGTGCGGATGGTGCGCGCGCCGCGTTCGTGTGCTCCAACGTGCGCGCGGATCTTGCGGTTCCCGGGGTCGCACCGGTGCGGCTCCCGGGCGTGCCGGACGGGACTCCGGGGCGCGGCGATGTCAATAGCGCACCCTGTGAGTTGGCCGGAATTGTTTGCCCCATTTGCGCCACGAAGCGGTGCCAGGCTCGTGCGGCCACGCACTGTCCACTTCTCCCAGCCCTCCCGGTACTCCCGGTTCGCTCAGTGCTGCATCGGTCCCCGCCCGTACGCGGGAACCCCTAGGGCACCCACCGGCGTCGGCGGGGTGCTCGTCCACCGAGCGCATCAGGGACCTGCCACGGGCACATCCGGAGGCGGGCCGAACGAGTGGTGCGCCCCGTACGTCGGGGCCGTCGGGGCCTGGTGCCGGAGCTTCACGCGCCGTGAGCCGACTTTGGACGAACGTACGAAGGAACGGGCCTGGTAGCAGCAGCGTGCCCCGTACGTCCTGATCCATTCCCGCTCATTTGTGTAATGGCGCCCGTACGCACCGTGCTGGAAGGGTGGCGAACGCAGCTCGGCAGATGATCTGGGAGGGCGTTGTCCATGTCGGTAGGCGAAGAGATCCGTACGGACGAAGGCAGGCCGCAGCAGAGCCTCGGTACCTCTGCCGCGCGGAACCTGGCCACCACCACCAAGTCCGTGCCGCAGATGCAGGAGATCAGCTCCCGCTGGCTGCTGCGGATGCTGCCCTGGGTGCAGGTGCAGGGTGGTACGTACCGGGTGAACCGCAGGACGAGCTACTCGGTCGGCGACGGGCGCGTCACGTTCGTGAAGACCGGGGACCGCGTCGAGGTCATCCCCGCCGAGCTCGGCGAGCTGCCGGTGCTGCGGGACTTCGAGGACCAGGAGGTCCTGGAAGAGCTGGCGCGGCGGTGCCAGCAGCGCGAGTTCGACGCGGGATCGGAGCTGGTGTCCTTCGGCAGCCCCGCGGACGAGGTGTTCCTGCTCGCCCACGGCCGCGCCGAGCAGATCGGCACCGGCCCCTACGGCGACGACACCGTCCTCGGCACGCACGCCGACGGCGCGTACTTCGGCGAGCAGGCCCTGATCGACCCGGACACCATCTGGGAGTACAGCGTCCGTGCGGTGACCGCGTGCACGGTCCTCACGCTGGCGCGCCAGGACCTGGAGCAGGTCGCGGAGCGCTCGGAGTCCCTGCGCGCCCACCTCCAGAGCCTGCGGTCCATCCCGTCCCAGCGCACCAACGACTACGGAGAGGCGGCCATCGACCTCTCCGCGGGGCACAGCGGTGAACCGGTGCTCCCCGGGACGTACGTGGACTACGAGGCGAGGCCGCGTGAGTACGAACTGAGCGTCGCCCAGACCGTACTGCGCATCCACACGCGCGTGGCGGACCTCTACAACCAGCCGATGAACCAGACCGAGCAGCAACTGCGGCTCACGGTCGAGGCGTTGAAGGAGCGCCAGGAGCACGAGCTCATCAACAACCGCGAGTTCGGCCTGCTCCACAACTGCGAGTACGACCAGCGGCTCCAGCCGCACGACGGCGTGCCGAGCCCGGACGACCTGGACGAGCTGCTCAGCCGCCGGCGCGGCTCGAAGCTGTTCCTCGCCCACCCGCGCGCGATCGCCGCGTTCGGCCGCGAGTGCAACAAGCGCGGGCTCGTCCCGGAGACCGTCGACGTGTCCGGCCACCGCATCCCCACCTGGCGCGGCGTGCCGATCTTCCCGTGCAACAAGATCCCGGTGAGCGAGACGCGCACCACCTCGATCATCTGCATGCGTACCGGCGAGGAGGAGCAGGGCGTCATCGGGCTGCACCAGGCGGGCATCCCGGACGAGATCGAGCCGAGCCTCTCCGTGCGCTTCATGGGCATCAGCGAGCAGGCGATCATCTCGTACCTGGTGTCGACGTACTACTCGGCCGCCGTCCTGGTCCCGGACGCGCTGGGGGTCCTCGAGAACGTCGAGATCGGCCGCTGGAGGTGAGGCGCCGCCCGTGTCCGTGGCCCCGGCGCCACCCGTGCCCCCTGCAGCGGCGCCGGACGTCCCTGTGCCGTACGCGCCCGGGCGCCCAGGACCGGCCGCCGTCCGCCTCCACGCCGGAGTGAGTCCATGACGGACACCGCGGACGTGACGGAACGCCCACGGGCGCCAGGGGGCCTCGACCCCCCGGAGGAGCACGAGGCGGCCGAGATGCTGGCGTCGGCGCGCCGCCGCGTCGGCCCGGAGCTGCGCACGGCCGTCGCGTCGCTGCCCGAGGCGTTACGCCGCGTCGCGCTCCCTCACCTCGGCTGGGGGCACGTGGACGGCACACCCGCCCCCGGCGGGGCGGGCGCGGCGGCCCGGCCCGCGCTCGTGCTGGCCGCGGTGCGGGCGCTCGGCGGTGACCCGGGCGTCGCCGTGCGGGCGGCCGCCGCCGTGGAGCTGACGCACGGCCGCGCCCGGCTCCGCGACGGCGTCCTGGACCGGACCGCCGTCCGCGGGCGACGGCCCACCGCTGAAGCGCTGCCCGGCGAGGCCGACGCGATCCTCGCGGGGGACGCCCTCCAGGCCGTGGCGCAGCGGCTCCTTGCCGAGGATCCGCACCCGGGGGCCCCGGCGGCCGCCGCCCGCCTGGCCGCCTGCGTCGTGGAGCTCTGTGCCGCACGGCACCTGGAGCACGTCCTGGAGCGGCGCCGCTCCGCCGAGGTCGCGCCGGCGGAGTGGATCGCCGTGGCGGAGACCGGGGCCGGGGCGTTCCTCGGCTGCGCGTGCGCGATCGGCGCCGTGTACGCGGGTGCGGGACCGGAGGTGGCCGACGCGCTCGACGGGTTCGGGCGGCAGGCCGGGCTCGCGTTCCGCCTCATCGACGACGTGATCGGGATCTGGGGGGATCCCGCACGGGCCGGTGGGGCCGCGCGGGGGGACCTGGCGGCGCGCGGGAAGTCGCTGCCGGTGGTCGCCGCGCTCGCCTCCGGCACGCCGGACGGAGCGGCGCTGGCCGGGCTGTACGACCGCGAGCCCGGCGAGCGCGACCCGGAGCGGCTGGCTCGCGCGGTGGAGCGGGCCGGGGGGCGGGACTGGGCACAGACACAGGCGGCCGACCGCATGTCCCGGGCCCTGGGGGAGCTAGCCCGGGCGGTGCCGGACCCCGAGCGGGCGGGAGAGCTGCTGGCGCTCACGGAGCTCGTGACGCGCCGGTCCTGCTGACACCTGCTGACAACCGGCCCGAGGGGGGAGCCGGATGTGCAGGGGCGCGACCGAGGGGTGGCCGTGCGCGGAGGGGCGGGTCCGGTCACGCCGCACGGCCACGGCGGGCCGTCCGGTTACGGAGGCGGCGACGGCAGGCCACATCCGTCCGCGTGCGTGCCGTCGCTGTACGGGCGCCACCACGGCAGGGGGTGCCCGGGCGCCGCCGCGCGTGCCGGGTGGCCCGCCGCCTCGCGTGCGTAACCGGAGGCCGCCCGCCTCGGTGTGCGGGATGCCGCTGCCGCCGTGTGCGTAGGTACGGCACGCGACCGGCGCCTGCACACACACGGATCACACTGTCACTCCGCATACGCACACGCGTCACACTCGCCACTCCGTATACGCACGCCCACTACACCGTCGCCCCGCGCGAAACGATCACCTAGGCTGCAAACGGCAGTGACGGGGGAGGACTTCAGGGTTCACGGAGAAGGGGCGGGGACATGGGTGTGGTGGTGCGGAGAGCGACCGAGGGGGACAGGGCGGACATCGTTCGCCTGATGGACGAGGCGTTCCGGCAGGACCCGGTGAGCAGTTGGGTCTTCCCGGACGAGGACCGGCGCCGGCACCGGCACGGTGCGCTGATGAGCGCGTTCCTCGATCTCGCCTTCGCGGAGGGGTACGTGGACATCGCCGAGGACGGTTCGGCGGTGGCGCTGTGGTGGTCAGTGCCCGCGGGTGCGGGGCGCGAGGACGCCGGTTCCGCGGCGGACGGACCCGCCCAACTGCGTGAGGCCGTCGACCCGGACAACGAACGGGTGGAAGTCATCGCCCAGTTGACGTCCGGCATCCACCCGACGGACCGGCCGCACCAGTATCTGCACATGATCGCCGTACGGCCCGAGCGGCAGGGGCAGGGGATCGGTACGGCGCTCATCACCTCCGTCCTCGACCGGTGCGACCGCGAGGGGCTGCACGCCTATCTGGAGGCGAGCAGTCCACGCAGCCGTGAGCTGTATCTGCGCCTCGGCTTCGCCGACCTGGGCCAAGCCCTGGACCTGCCGGACGGGCCGACGATGTGGCCCATGTGGCGCGAGCCGCAACGTTCTTGAGCCTGGTAAACCCTTCTGGCCTGCGGAAACAAGAGAGCGAGGCGAACGGGGCGCCGTAACCCCTTGAAACCACTGCGGGTGAAGCACTATAAGTGAAGTACTTCATCCGGTGTGCCGGTGTGCCTGCGGCGCGGATGTGCCCGGATGCTTGCCCACAGCAGTGAGACCGCGGACAGCAATGAGAAAAACCGTGGACAGCAGTGAAAAAGGGGACACATTTGCGCAAGCTCACCTACTTCGTCGCCGTCTCGATCGACGGGTTCATCGGGGACCCGAGCGGTGACGCCACCTCCTACATGCGGTTCGTGGACGACGAGTTCCTGGAGTTCCTCAAGACGGAGTACCCGGAGACGGTCTCCGCGGCCGGACGCCGCGCTCTCGGCTTCGACGACCTGCCGAACCGGAAGTTCGACACCGTCATCCAGGGCATGAACAGCTACCGGCTCGGCCTGGACGAGGGGATCGCGAGCCCGTACGCCCACCTGCGGGAGTACGTCGCCACGCGCAGCCTCGGCACCGCGCCCGACCCGAACGTCCAGCTCATCGCGGACGATCTCGTCGGCAAGGTGCGCGAGCTCAAGGCGGAGGACAGCCCGCTGGACATCTGGTTGTGCGGGGGCGCGCAGGTGGCGGGCCAGCTACGCGACGAGGTCGACGAACTCGTGATCAAGACCTATCCGGTGCTGCTCGGCTCCGGCATGCCGATGTTCGCGGGCGTGGAGCCGGACGTCAGCGACTTCGCGCTGACGTCGTCGCGGGTCTTCGGCAACGGGCTCGTCGTACGCCACTACGTGCGGCGGTCCGCAAACGGGTGACCGCCAGGCTGTGCGGTCCCGGCATATCGCCATACCCTGGGTGTATGGGCAGTGAAGAAGGCCGGTTCGCTTCCCGTTCGCAGGACGGACACATATGCCCGAGCTGCGGACGTCCGGTCGCTACGGCCGTCAAACGACGCAAGGTGCTGGGAGCGTACGTCCCCGTGTGGGGCCCCGCCCCCTGCCACAACCCCGCCTGTGACGCGCGCGCCACCGAGGAACCCGAGGAGGTCAGGGTCCGACGTGCCCGCAGGAGCAGGCGCCGCGGGGCCCACCAGCAGAAGGGCCGCCCGACGGCCGGACCCGCCGCGGCCGACACGAAGTCCGTGACGGACGTCCAGCCGGACCCCGGAGCCTGACCGCGGGCGAGCACCGGCCTCCGCCGCCGATTGTCAGTGGGTGCCGGTAACGTCCCCGGCATGAAGGCGACGTGGGGGACGCGGTGGGCCGCCGCACTGCTGGCCGTCATGGTGGCGGCCGGGTGCGGGACCGCGGACGGGCCGGCCCGGGATCGCGCGCGCTCACCGGGCGAGCCCGAGGTGAGAGTCGAGCGCGACCTACCGGAACTGCCGTTGGACGCGTACGAGTTCAGCGCGCGCGACCACGACCGCGAGGAGACGGCCACGCGGCGCCTCACGCAGCGGTGCATGCGCTCCTACGGCTTCCGCGACTTCCCGTCGCACTGGCGTGAGCACCAGGAGACCTTGGCCGAGACCGTCACCACGGCGGCGTTCTTCACGAGCCTCTACGGGGTGCTCGACCTCGACCGGGCCCGGCATCTGGGGTACGGGGTGGATGCCAAGGAGATGGAGGCGGCGTTCGGGAAGCACTCCAAGGGGCGCCTGATCACGCAGGACGAGGAGCAAGTGCTGCACGGCGAGGCGCTCGCGGAAGGCGATCGCAAGGTCAAGGGCCGCACCGTGCCGAAAGGCGGCTGCTATGCGAGCAGCGCCCGTCGGCTGCGCGCCGGTGCCAAGGACGAACAGCGCCTGATCGAGTACGTCATGGAGCGCCGCGCCGCCCTCGACAAGGCCGTCGCCAAGGACGCGCGGATGCGCCGCGCACTGGACACGTGGGCGGACTGCGTCGCCGACAAGGGCTTCAAGCGGTACGCGAGCCCGGAGGCGGCCTTCCGCGACAAGGCCTGGGGGCGCGGCGGCGACGGCCGGACCACGCGTACGCGCCGCGAGCGGGACACCGCCGTGGCCGACATCGAGTGCAAGCGCGAGCACAACACGGCAGGCGTGTGGTGGCTCGTGACCGCCGAGAAGCAGCGGCGCGACATATCCCGGCACCAGGCGTCGTACGACGCCGTGCGCGCGGACCTGGACCGGGTGCGGGCGGCGGTGCGCCGGGCCCTCGGCGAGTAGCGGAGGCCGTCCCGGAGCATCGGCGGTGGGCCGGGGGCCGTCCCGGAACGTCGGCGGCGGGTTGGGGGCCGGTTCGGACCGTCGGTGGCGGGCGGGGCGGGCGTCTCAGTCGGGTCGGCGGGTGGCCCGGTGCCGGGCCACCGCGTCGTTGTTGGCGCAGCGCACCGAGCAGTACGTCCGACGACCCGCGCGTGAGGTGTCCACGAAGACGTGACCGCAGAGCGTACGGGCGCAGCGGCCCAGCCGGCGCGCGTCGGCGTGGCACACGATGGAGGCGAGGCCGGCCGCCGTCAGGGCCCGCACGTGGGCGGCCGGGTCCGAGCCGGGCGCGCTGTAGTGGAAGTGCGGGGTGCCGTCGTGCAGGGCGATACGGGGGCGGCTGGAGGCCTCGTCGAGCAGAGCGTTGAGGCGGGCGCAGCGCTTCGCGAGGTCCTGCGGGCCGAAGCAGGGGGCGAGGCGGTGGGCCCAGGCGCGGATGTCCCGCTGCTGGGCCGCGGTGAGGGTGTGGTCCACGACTCCGCGGGCGACGAGCAGGGCCGACAGGTCGGTGGTGCCTGTCTGTTGTTCCAGGTCCACCTGCGGTTCCGGGGCGTTCGGCTCGGGCTTCGCGTCTGGTTCCCGCTTCGTGTCCGGCTTCCGTGCGTACGCGTTCACCAGGTCCGCCGCGAGCAGAGCCGCCTCGCCCCCGTAATGGTTGAACTGCATAAGGGCATGACATCACGCTGGGCCCATGGGGAACACACGCGCCGCGCGCGGCGCCCTCGTCATGGTGTTCGCGCAGGTGGTCAGCCTCCAGGCAGGTGCCGCGGTCGCCAAGGGCGCGTACGGAGACGTCAGCCCGACCGCTCTCGCCGGGATGCGCCTCGGCTTCGCGGCGCTCGTGCTGTGGTGCGTGGTGCGGCCTAGGCTCGCGCTGCTGACGGCCGCGCGGTGGCGGGCCGCCGTCGGGCTCGGCGTGGTGTTCGCCGCCATGAACACGGCGTACTTCCAGGCCATCGGCCATCTGCCGCTGGGGGTCGCCGCCACCCTGGAACTCCTCGGGCCGCTCATGCTCGCCCTGGCGCTGTCCCGCAGCCTCGCGCAGCTCTGCGCCGGGCTGCTCGCCCTCGCCGGGGTGCTGCTGCTTGCCGCGCCGGGTGGGGCGCTGCCGGTCGCTGGCCTGGTGTCCGGCGCGCTCGCCGCGGTCTGCCGGGCCGCGTACGTGGTGCTCAACCGCCGTGTGGGGCGGCTCTTCCCGGACTGGTCCGGGCTCACCGTGGCGCTCGCCGTCGGGGCGCTACTGCTCGTCCCGGTCGGGGCGGTGACCGACGGCGCGGCCGTCGCCCGGCACCCGGCCGTCCTCGGTACCGGCCTCCTCGTCGCGCTCCTCTCCTCCCTGATCCCGTACTGCCTGGACCTGCTCGCCCTCCGCCGCGTGGGCGTCCGGGCCTTCGGGGTCCTGCTGGCGCTCGGGCCCGCGGTGGGCGCGGCGGTCGGCTTCGCGGCACTGGGGGAGCGGTTGAGCGGGCCGCAGTGCGGGGCGGTGGGGCTCGTGGTGGCGGCGTGCGCGTGGGCGGTGTGGTCGGGGAGCGGCGGCCCCGCGCCGGGTCCGGCCGACTGCCCGGCGGACTGCCCGGCCGACCGCCCGGCCGACCGCCCGGCCGACGGCCCGGCCGACGGCCCGGCGGACTGTCCGGCCGACGGCCCGGCGGAGCAGGGCCCTGCCGGTCCCCGGGGGGGCCGTGTGCATGATGGGGCCATGACCCGAACCCGAGGTTCCGCCCGGTGACCGACACGCCCTTGAGCCCGGGGCCGCCTCCGGTGACCGACACGCCCTTGAACCCGGGGCTGCCCCCTGCGACCGACACACCCGTGACCGCGGAGCTGCCTCCGGTGACCGAGGCGCCCCTCACCCCGGACCCGCCTCCGGTGACGGACGCGCCCCTGCGCCCCGCGCGCGGCGCCGGGCACGCCCCGGCCGTGCCTCCGCGTCCCTTCGACGCCGTCCTCACCGACCTCGACGGCGTCATCCGCTTCTACGACATGTCCCGGCTCGCCGCACTGGAGCGCGCGGCCGGGCTGCCCGAGGGAGCCACCGCCGAGATCGCCTTCGCGCCGGAGACCGACCTGCCGCTGATGCTCGGCCGGATCGGCAAGGAGGAGTGGGTGGCGGCGATCGCCTCCGGGCTCGCCGAACACCGGCGGCTCGACCCGGCGCGCGGCCGTGCACTCGGGTTCGCGCTGGCCGAGTCGGGGTTCTGGGCGGACCAGGAGGTCGTCGAGCTGCTGGGCCGTGCCCGGGCCCGCGTACCGGTGTCGATCGTCACCAACGCCACGCCCTGGCTGGACGACGACCTGGCGCGGCTCGGCCTCACCGGCCTCGTGGACGACGTGGTCGGCAGCGCCGCGTTCGGCCTGGCCAAGCCCGACCGCCGTATCTACGAGCTGGCCGCCGAGCGCGTGGGCGCGGCCGTCAGCCGCTGCCTGTTCGTGGACGACCGCCAGGAGAACGTGGACGCGGCGGTCGCCCTCGGCATGACCGGCGTGCTGTACCGGCGGCCGGACGACCTGCGCGAGGCCTTGGCGCCGCTCCTCGCGTGAAGCTCGGGGAGGTGCGTCCGGCTCCTACGCCCGTCGGCGCGGGCCCGGGCCGCCCGGCCCTCGCCCTCACCAGGCGCTGTCGCGACCGTCCTTCCGGGCAGGGCCGCCTCCGCCACCGTGCGCAGAGGGTCGGCCCCGCCCCCACCCCGTGTCCCCCTTCCGGCCCCGTCCGGCCGTCACCAGGCCGGCCCTCCCGGTCCCACGATCCCCTCCGGGCCGCCGTCCCCGCTGCCCGCCCCGACCGGGGGGAGGGAAACGGGAGGTGTGCCCGGAGACCCGGAAGGGTTCCGCATCCACTCGATCATGTGTCCGTCCGTCCTCCGCGTCGCCCTCGCGCCCGCCCTCCATGCCCCTGTCGCGCAGGGACCGATACCGTGGGCGTACCGCTCCGTGATCTTCTGTTCGACACCGCCGCGAGGCGGTCGGCGCGCCGTCGTCCCCGGCGCGTCACTGCTGTGACGGATCGCGACGAAGGAATGTGACACATGGACGGAAGGCAGCTTCTCGCGGAGCGCTTCGAGGAGCACCGGCCGCACCTGAGGGCGGTCGCCTACCGCATGCTCGGGTCCCTGAGCGAGGCCGAGGACGCCGTTCAGGAGACCTGGCTCAAGCTCAGCCGCTCCGACAGCGACGGCGTGCGGAACCTGGGCGGCTGGCTGACGACCGTCATCGGCCGCGTCTGCCTGGACCTGCTGCGCTCGCGCCGGCAGCGCGGCGAGCTCTCCCTCGACGTACCCGAGACGTACGTACCCGACCCGCGGATCAGCCCCCTGCCGGGCCGCGGGGAGGCGGCGGACCCGGAGGAGGAGGCGCTGCGCGCCGACTCGGTGGGGCTCGCGATGCTGGTGGTGCTCGACACGCTGGGCCCCGCCGAACGGCTCGCGTTCGTCCTGCACGACATGTTCGCCGTGCCGTTCGAGGACATCGCGCCCATCGTGGAGCGGTCCCCGGCCGCGACCCGGCAGCTCGCGAGCCGCGCCCGCCGCCGGGTGCGGGAGGCGGCGCCCGCGCCCGATCCGGACCGCGCCAAGCAGCGCGAGGTCGTCGAGGCGTTCCTCGCGGCGGCGCGCGGCGGCGACTTCGACGCGCTGCTCGAACTCCTCGACCCGGACGTGGTGCTGCGGGCGGACGGCGGCGACGTCACCGGCCTGTCCAGGATCGTGCGGGGTTCCCAGGCCGTCGTCGCGGGGGCGCGTTCCTTCGCCACGGTCGCGCTGTCGACGCACCTGGTGCTGGTCAACGGCCGCGTGGGCCAGCTCTCGATCCTCGACGGGAAGCCGTTCTCCGTCGGCGAGTTCACCGTGCGCGACGGCCGGATCGTCGAGGTCAACATCCTGGCGGACCGGGACCGGCTCGCCGCGCTCGTGGACGCCTCGACGATCGCGGCCGTCATCGGCGGCGGCGAGCCGACCGGCTGACCGGGCCGGGCGGCGCCACCGGCTGGGCGGCGTCACGGGCTGGGCGGCGCCACGGGCCGGGCGGCGCCACCGGTCGGCCAGGCCGGTCGACGGCCCCGGTTGACCGGGCAGGCCGCGCCGACCGGCCGTACCGCCCGCGCCCCTGGCTGACGCGCCCGGGCGCCCCAGCGGACCGGTGCACCCGGTCAGCCGGGCCCGGTGCCGGTCCGCCGCGTGACCCGCTGCACGTACTCCTTCCTGTCCAGCGGGTTGTGGTCCGTGCGCGGGCGCGTCGGCGGTGCCCCGCGTACGGGCTCGTAGCGCTCGAAGGCGGACTCCCACTCGCCCTCGCCGCGCGTGAGCCCGGGCAGCAGCCGCTCCAGCTCGTGCACGTGCGCGGCGGGGATCACGCCGTCGAGCACGTACGACGAGCCGCGCACGACTGGCGCCCGCGGCACGGCGCGCAGGCGCCCGAGCACCGGCAGCAGGGTGCCGAACACGTCGGCGGGCACGGTGAGGCGGAACCGGTGCAGCGGCTCGCACACGCGCGTGCCCGCCGCCCGCAGCGCGTCCATGAGGACCAGCGGCGTCAACTGGCGGAAGTCGCCGGCCGTGCTCGACATGCTCTTGTCGAACACCGCGTGCGCGTGGCTCTGCCGGGGCCAGTACCCGGAGTGCGTCATGGTGACGACGCAGTCCGGGACCTCCCAGCCGTACAGGCCCTGCCGCAGCGTCTCCCGGACGGTCTCCTCGACCGCCTTGAAGAACGCGTACGGCATCGACCCCAGCTCGACGCCGAGCCGGAACGCTACGCCCGCACCCGGCGGCGCCGGTTCCACGCGCAGCCCCACCGTGGCGAGGAACGGGTTGGGGCCGGTGTCGATGATCTCGGCCTGCGCGCCGGTCCCGACGACCCGCTCCACGCACAGCGTGGTCGTCCCGCGGAACTCGACGCCGATGCCGTACTCCTCCGCCAGCGTGGCCTCGACGACCTCCTTCTGCACCTCGCCGTACAGCGACACGGAGATCTCCTGGCGCAGTGGGTCCCGGCGCAGACCGATCAGCGGGTCCTGCTCGGCGAGCTGGGTGAGCGCGGCGTGCAGTGCGCCCTTGTCGGCCGCGCGGCGCGGCACGACGACCGTCTCCAGAGTGGGCGGCGCGAAGTGCCGCCGGGGCGCGTGCCGTTCGGGCACGGCGCGTACGTCGCCGAGCACGTCTCCGATCCGTACGTCGCCGAGGCCCCACAGTTGGGCGATCTGTCCGGCGGCGGCGGTCTCGCGGGGCACGGCCGCACCCCGCTCGAAGACGCTGACGGCGGTGACCTTGCCGTCGGTGGCCCGACCGGCGACTGGGCTGTCGGCGACCGCACTGTCGACGATCCCGCTGTCGGCGACCGCTCCGTCGGCAGCGGGGCCGGCGAGTGGCACCCGGTCGCGCACCCGCACCGCCCCGGAGTACAGGCGCGCGTACGCCACCTTCTCACCGGCGGGGCCGCGCTCGACCTTGAAGACGGCGCCCGCCAGCGGGCCGTCCGGCGTACCGGACGCGGCGGGCAGCAGCTCCTTGACGGCGTCCGTCAGCGCGGTGATCCCGGTGCCGGTGATGGCCGAGCCGAAGAACACCGGGTGCACCTCGGCCCGCCGCGTCTGCTCCGCCAGGGCCGCGCGCAGCCGCGCGGGGGTGAGCGCGGCGAGGTCGTCGTCGACGTACGCGGCGAGCAGTGCGTCGTCCCGCTCGGCGAGGCACTCGGCCAGACGGGCACGGAAGCCGGCGTCGTCGGGGGCGTACGGAACGGCCCGCGCGCCCCGGGTGCCGGGGGAGCGGACGGTGCCCATCGCGACCACGGCCGGGGTCAGTTTCCGGCCGATCTCGGCGAGTACGCGGTCGCCGTCCGCGCCGCGGCGGTCGACCTTGTTGACGAACACCAGCGTGGGGATGGCGAGCCGCCGCAGCGTCCGCAGCAGGAGACGGGTCTGCGGCTGGACGCCCTCGACGGCCGAGACGACGAGCACCGCGCCGTCGAGCACGCTCAGGACGCGCTCCACCTCGGCGATGAAGTCCGGGTGGCCGGGGGTGTCGATGAGGTTGACCGTGACGTCGTCGAGCGGGAACGACACGACGGCGGACTTGATGGTGATGCCGCGCCGCCGCTCCAGGGCCAGGGAGTCGGTGCGCGTACTGCCGTCGTCGACGCTGCCGAGCTCGTCGACGACACCGGCGGCGTGCAGGAGCCGCTCGGTCAGGCTGGTCTTACCGGCGTCTACGTGCGCCAGGATGCCCAGGTTCAGGATGCGTGCGGGAGAGTGCGATGGCACTAGGCGTCATGTCCTCGTGTCGGGGGGCGATTCCTTCCTGGTGGGACACGGACGTCTGGCGCATCTGGGATCTCCTGGGGCTGCGGGGCTGTGGGTCTGTGGGGCGGCGGGGCGGCGGGTTTCCGGGCCAGCGGGTCACACGTCGGTCGCTCGTGGAGCGCTCGGCGGTCACTCGTCCGGCGGGCGCGCGCGGTACGGGCCGACGTGATCAGTGCAGCAGGGGGCGCGGGAGGAGGGCAACTGATTTCCGGCGCGCTCCGGTCTGCCCGTGCCCGGGTACGACGAAGGGCCCGGCCGGTGCGCCCGGCCGGGCCCCCTCGTCACGGTCAACCGCCCGCGGGTCAGGCCTTCTTGGTCTCCCAGAAGATGCGGTCGATCTCGGCGATCAGCTCCAGGGCCTTCTCGCCGGTCTTCGGGTCCGTCGACGCCTTGGCCGCCGACAGGGCCTTCAGGGTGTCGTTGACCAGCACGTGGAGCTGGGGGTACTTCTCGAAGTGCGGCGGCTTGAAGTAGTCGCTCCAGAGCACCGAGACGTGGTGCTTGGCGAGTTCGGCGCGCTGTTCCTTGATGACCGTGGCACGGGACTGGAAGTGCGGGTCGTCGTTGGCGGCCATCTTCTCCTGCACGGCCTTGACCGACTCCGCCTCGATGCGGGCCTGGGCGGGGTCGTACACGCCGCACGGCAGGTCACAGTGGGCACTGGCCTTGACCTTGGGGGCAAACAGGCGGGAGAGCATTGAGCTGTCCTTCCTCGTGATCGTCTTCTCAGGGGCGAGATTACTCCGTGAGAGACCTGTTTTCGCGGGCGCCCCCACGGGCTTAGGTCAAAAGTCCAGGGTCACACTGGGACTGGTGGAGGATTGGACCGGGAGGTTGTCTGATGCCTCAGATGGCGGCAGACGGGCGGGAGACACGCGTGCCGTTCCAGTTGATCGAGGTCGACGGGCCGTCGATGGTGCCCACGCTGAATCCGGGTGACTGGATGCTCGTGCAGCACGGCGCGCGGGTGCGGCCCGGTGACGTGGTGATCCTGCGGCACCCGCTGCAGCAGGACTTGTTGGTGGTCAAGCGGGCCGTCGAGCGGCGGGACGGCGGCTGGTGGGTGCTCGGCGACAACCCGTACAACACGGGCGGCGACAGCAACGTCTACGGCGTGGTGCCGGAGGAGCTCGTGCTCGCCCGGGTGCGGGGGCGCTTCAGGCCGCTCAGCAGCTTCCGCGCGGAGCGCGAGGCGGTCGGGCGGCGTCAGCTGTCCCCGGCGGCGCTGGTCTCCTGGAGCTTCTCGGCCGTGCGGCCGGTGCTGGCGGACCGCTCGCTCTCCAGACGCTTGCGGGCGCGGTAGGCCGCCACGTTGGCGCGGGTCGCGCAGCGGTCGGAGCAGTAGCGCCGCGAGCGGTTGGTGGACGTGTCCAGGTAGGCGTTGCGGCACGGTGCCGCCTCGCACAGGCCGAGCCGGTCCACGCCGTGTTCCGTCAGGTGGAAGGCGAGCCCCATCGCGGCGATGGCCGCGTACCCCGCGGTCACGTTCGACGGGTGGTCGGCCAGGTGCATGTGCCACAGCGGGCGCCCGTCGTCGTCGCGGTAGTCGTGGCCGGAGATCTGCGGGCTCACCGGGAACTCAAGGAGCAGCGAGTTCAGCAGGTCCACGGCGAGGGTCTCGTCACCGCCGTCCGCCGCCTCGAAGACCGAGCGCAGCCGCGCCCGCACCGAGCGGAAGCGCGTCACGTCCGAGTCGGTGGCCCGGCGGGCCGCCTGCTGGTTGGCCCCGAACAGCTCACGGACCGCGTCGACCGACGTGAGCGTGTCCTTGTTGCGCGCCGGTTCCTCGGTGTTGACCAGTCGCACGGCGTAGTCCGAGTAATAGGCCAGTTCCACTTGTAGTCCTTACGGCGGCGGGCTATCTTCATCTGCGGGCGAGGTAACAGGCGCTTTTCGATCGCGGGTGTTACCTGCCGAGGATATTCGAGGGTAGTACGGGACGGAGGGCTTCCGGTGACGGAAACGGCTAGCGGTACGGGCTTCGGGACCGACTGGCGCGCCTGGCAGGAGAGCTGGGACCGCCAGCAGGAGTGGTACATGCCGGACCGCGAGGAGCGGTTCCGCGTCATGCTGGACATGGTGGAGGCGCTGGTCGGCCCGGAACCGCGGGTCCTCGACCTCGCCTGCGGCACGGGCAGCATCACGGACCGGCTGCTGAAGAGGTTCCCCAAGGCCGTCAGCGTCGGCGTCGACCTGGACCCCGCCCTGCTCGCCATCGCCGAGGGCACCTTCGCCGGCGACGACCGGGTCACCTTCGTGACCGCCGACCTGAAGGACCCGGAGTGGGCCTCCCAGCTCCCGCACGACTCGTACGACGCCGTGCTCACGGCCACCGCGCTGCACTGGCTGTTCAGTGAGCCGCTGGCGGCGCTCTACCACCAGGTCGGCAAGCTCGTCCGGGACGGCGGCGTCTTCCTGAACGCCGACCACATGCCCGACCCCGCGACGCCGCGCATCAACGCCGCCGACCGTGAGCAGCGCCACGCCCGCCAGGCCGCCGCGAAGGCCGCGGGCGTCCTGGACTGGGCGGACTGGTGGGCGCTCGCCGCCGCGGACCCGGTCCTCGCCGAGCCCACGGCCAAGCGCTTCGAGATCTACGGCGAGCACGCGGACGGCGACACCCCGCCCGCCGAGTGGCACGCCCGCACCCTGCGCGAGGCGGGCTTCGCCGAGGCCCGCGCGGTGTGGGCGTCGCCGTCGGACGCGATGGTGCTTGCGGTGAAGTAGGGGCTTGCCCGCGGCTACGGAGAGGGGCGGTACGGGTCGGTGACCCGTACCGCCCCTCTCTCCGTGGAGCGCGTTCTCCGGACGCGGGTGCCCGGGAGCGTGTCCCGGACGTGGACCGGTGGCCCTTCGGCTCAGAGGACCTTCGACAGGAACGACTTCGTCCGCTCGTGCTGCGGGTCGGTCAGGACGTCCCGCGGGTGCCCGGACTCGACCACCACGCCGCCGTCCATGAAGACGAGGCTGTCGCCGACCTCGCGCGCGAAGCCCATCTCGTGCGTCACGACGATCATCGTCATGCCGGACTCGGCGAGGTCGCGCATGACGTCGAGGACGTCGCCGACCAGCTCCGGGTCCAGCGCGGACGTCGGCTCGTCGAACAGCATCAGCTTCGGGTCCATCGCCAGCGCGCGGGCGATCGCCACGCGCTGCTGCTGGCCGCCGGAGAGCTGCGAGGGGTAGTTCTTCGCCTTGTCCGCGAGGCCGACCCGCTCCAGGAGCTGCTCGGCGCGCTCCCGGGCCTCCGCCTTCGGCTGTCCCTTGACCTGCACGGGCGCCTCGATGATGTTCTCGAGGGCCGTCATGTGCGGGAACAGGTTGAAGCGCTGGAAGACCATGCCGATGTCCCGGCGCTTCATGGCGACTTCGCTGTCCTTGAGCTCGTACAGCTTGTCGCCCTTCTGCCGGTAGCCGACGAGTTCCCCGTCGACGTACAGGCGTCCGGCGTTGATCTGCTCCAGGTGGTTGATGCAGCGCAGGAACGTCGACTTGCCGGAACCGGAGGGTCCGATGAGGCAGAAGACCTCACCGGCCTTGACCTCCAGGTCGATGCCCTTGAGGACCTCGACGTGGCCGAACGACTTGTGGACGCCCTCGGCCTTCACCATGGCGGTCATCGGATACCTCCCGAACGGTTGCCGAGGGACAGCATGTTGGCCTTGATCTTCTGCCAGGGGGTGTCCGGCAGGGTGCGCGAGGAGCCGCGCGCGTAGTACCGCTCCAGGTAGAACTGGCCGACGCTGAGGATCGAGGTCATGATCAGGTACCAGGTGGCGGCGAGGAGCAGGGCCTCGACCGTGGCGCCCGACGAGGTGCCGATGTCCTGTGCGTACCTGAGGAGCTCGTAGTACTGGACGGCCGCCACCAGGGAGGTCGTCTTCAGCATGTTGATGACCTCGTTGCCCGTCGGCGGCACGATCACGCGCATGGCCTGCGGGATGACGATGCGGCGCAGCGTCTTGTTGTGGCTCATGCCGAGGGCCTGCGCGGCCTCCGTCTGGCCCTCGTCGACCGAGAGCAGGCCGGCGCGGCAGATCTCCGCCATGTACGCGGCCTCGTTCAGGCCGAGGCCGAGCAGCGCCGTCAGGAACGGCGTCATGAAGTCGGCCCACTCGTCCTGGTAGACCGGCCCGAGGTTGATGTACTCGAAGACGAAGCCGAGGTTGAACCAGACGAAGAGCTGGACCAGGACCGGCGTACCGCGGAAGAACCAGATGTAGAACCACGCGATCGACGAGGTCACCGGGTTCTTCGACAGGCGCATCACCGACAGGACCACGCCGCCCACGACGCCGATGAGCATCGACAGGACCGTGAGGATCAGCGTCTCGCGGACGCCCTTGAGGATGCGGTCGTCGAAGAAGTTGTCCGGGATGGCGTTCCAGTTGATGTCACCCTGGGAGAAGGCGTAGATGATCGCGCCCAGGACGCCGATGGCGAGCACGGCGGCGACATAGCGGCCGTAGTGGCGCACGGGGATGGCTCTGATGGCCTCCGGCGCGGAGCGTGGCGGCTCGTCCTGCGGGCCGGGTGAGCCCGACTTGGTGATGTCCGTTGTCACGGGTGGTGCCTTTCAGCGACGAGTGTGACGAGGTGTACGACGGGGGTCTCGCGGGGATCGCGCAGGGATCTCCCGGGGATCTCGCGGGGATCTCGCGGGGATCGGCTCACTTGCCGCCGTTGACCACGGCCTTCTTGACCGCGCCGTCCTCGACGCCCCACTCCTTGATGATCTTCTCGTACTGGCCGTTCGCGATGATCGCGTCCAGCGCGGCCTTGATGGCGTCACGCAGCTTCGGGTTGTCCTTGGAGACCGCGATGCCGTACGGGGCCGCCTCGACCTGCTCGCCGACCAGCTCGAAGTCCTTGCCGCCGCCGGAGGTCTTCACGGCGTAGGCCGCGACGGGGAAGTCCGAGGAGCCCGCGTCCGCGCCGCCGGAGCGCAGCCGGGTCTGGGCCTGCTGGTCGTTGTCGAAGGACTCGATGCCGATCTTCTTGCCGCCCTTGCACTTCTTCGACTCGGCCTTCGCCATGTCGTGCGAGACGGTGCCGCGCTGCACCACGACCTTCTTGCCGCACAGGTCGGACCAGGTCTTGATGCCCTGGTTCTCGCCCTTCTTGGTGTAGATCGAGACGCCCGCGGTGAAGTAGTCGACGAAGTCGACGCCCTTGCCGACCTTCTTGCCGGTCTCCTCGTCGACGCCCTCCTGGCGGTTCTTGGTGTCGGTCATGGCCGACATTGCGATGTCGTAGCGCTTGGAGCGCAGGCCACCCAGGAGCGTGTCGAAGGTGCCGTTGTCGAACTGGAACTCCACTCCGAGCTGCTTGCCCATCGCCTCGGCGATGTCGGGATCGATGCCGACCGTGTCGCCGTTCTTGTCCTTGAACTCGACGGGCGGGTAGGCGATGTCCGAGCCGACCTTGATGACGCCCTTGTTGCGGACGTTCGCGGGCAGCAGGTCGGAGAGCGGGGCGTCGATGACCTTCTTGCCGCCGTCGTCCTTCTTGTTGTCCCGCTGGTCGCCGCAGCCGGTCAGGAGCAGCGAACCGGCGACCGCGATCGCGCCGACAGCGACAATCCGGGACTTCGCGGAGTTCGCGGCGGTCGTGCGACGAGTGGTGCCTGCGGTCATAGGGGTCCTCCGGCGGATGGGGGAGTAGCCATGTGTCATGTCGTGACATGGGGTCGTGCACACACCTTCGGGTGTCGCGACCTCGTGTGATGGTGCATCTTGCCATTCGGACCGTCCGATTCTGGGGGCCGGAGATGTCAAAATCGGATAACGGGCGATCCGTGAACCACAACAGGCCGCTACGTCTCGGTCATTGGCGGAGCGGGGCGAACAGGTGGCAACCGCCGGATAACCGCCCAATCTCGCTATGTGGACGGCCTTGGGTGGGCCTTTCCGCTTAACCTTCGATAAATGGGGCATTTCGAGTCCCTGCTGCTCAGCTTCCCTCGCGTACGCGTGTTCGTCCACCCCTCTCTGGCTGCCGGGGTGGCGGGAGGAACTGTTCCTGGTGTGGAACGAGCGTTCTATCCACGGCGGAGGTAGGTCGGGGGCGGCGGGGCACAAGGAGCGGAAGCGGCTGGGGAGGCGTGGCCTGACGGGAGGCTCGTCCCGGGCTCGTCCCGCCCTCGTACGGGCCTTGACCAGGGCTGGAAACCGGCTGTTCACGTCGAGCTGTGACAGATATGGCTCGTCGGCGGCAGGAAGCATCCGGTAGAAAAGACGGTTACACCCCTCATCCGGGGCTCAGGGCGCGTGTGCGGCGCGCCCGCGTGTTCGTACGTACCTTCCCGTACCGCTCCGCCGCAGGCGGAGAGCCTCGCCGGCAGGCGGGGCACCGGGGGCCGACCGGCCCGCGGTGGGGTCGGGCGGGGCCCGGGCCGACCGGCCCGCGGTGGCAGCACGGACACGGTGCCCGCCCCACTTCTGCACCAGGAAGTGGTCCACCCTCAACATTGATCGATTAAGGGGTCAGACACAGTGGCAGCGGAGATCGTCAATCCTCGCAGCGACAGCGGTACGCGGACGGGTCACGAAGGCGCCGAGGAGCCCTTCGATCCCGCCTTCGCGCTGCACCGCGGCGGCAAGATGGCCGTCCAGGCGACCGTTCCGGTGCGCGACAAGGACGACCTGTCCCTCGCGTACACGCCCGGCGTGGCGAAGGTGTGCAGCGCCATCGCCGAGAACCCGGAACTCGTCCACGACTACACCTGGAAGTCGAACGTCGTCGCCGTCGTCACCGACGGCACCGCCGTGCTCGGCCTGGGAGACATCGGGGCAGAAGCCTCCCTTCCGGTCATGGAGGGCAAGGCCATCCTCTTCAAGCAGTTCGGCGGCGTCGACGCCGTGCCGATCGCCCTCGGCACCACCGACACGGACGAGATCATCGACACCGTGGTGCGGCTCGCCCCCTCCTTCGGCGGTGTGAACCTCGAGGACATCTCCGCTCCGCGCTGCTTCGAGATCGAGCGGCGCCTCCAGGAGCGCCTCGACATCCCCGTCTTCCACGACGACCAGCACGGTACGGCGGTCGTCACCCTCGCCGCGCTGCGCAACGCGGCGCGGCTGACCGACCGGACCCTCGGCGACCTGCGCGCCGTGATCTCCGGCGCCGGGGCCGCGGGCGTCGCCATCGCGAAGTTCCTCCTGGAGGCCGGGCTCGGTGACGTCGCGGTCGCGGACCGCAAGGGCATCGTCAGCCGGGACCGCGACGACCTCACGCCGGTCAAGCGGGAGCTCGCCGAGCTCACGAACAAGGCGGGCCTCAGCGGTTCGCTGGAGAGCGCGCTCGCCGGCGCAGACGTGTTCATCGGCGTCTCCGGCGGCACCGTCCCCGAGGCCGCCGTCGCCTCGATGGCCCCGAACTCCTTCGTGTTCGCCATGGCCAACCCGAACCCCGAGGTGCACCCCGACGTCGCCCACAAGTACGCCTCCGTGGTCGCGACGGGCCGCTCGGACTACCCGAACCAGATCAACAACGTCCTCGCCTTCCCCGGCATCTTCGCGGGCGCCCTCCAGGTGCGGGCCTCCCGGATCACCGAGGGCATGAAGATCGCGGCCGCCGACGCACTGGCCGACGTGGTCGGCGACGAGCTCTCCGCCGACTACGTGATCCCGTCCCCGTTCGACGAGCGGGTGGCCCCGGCGGTCACCGCGGCGGTCGCGGCCGCGGCCCGCGCCGAGGGAGTCGCCCGGGCGTGACCCCGTCCGCGCCCTCCTGACGCGAGCCGCACTGACACCGAGGCCTCGCCCCGAGCCGGGGGCGGGGCCTCGGTGTGTCGTGTCGCTGTGGGGTACGGCGCGGGGCCCGGTGGGGCCTCAGGGACGGCGGGTTGAGGCTGGGCGGGCTTAGCTGGACCTCGGGGTCGGTCGGGTGGAGCACGCTGAGTTCGGGGCGGGCCCGGCGAGGCCTCGGGGCCGGTGGGGTGGAGCGCGGAGGGGGCAAGGGCGGGGCCCGGTGAGGCTCGAGGGGCGGCGGGACGGGGCGCGGTGGAGGGGAGCAGGGGTGGGGTGCGGCATGGGCGGGGCCGGGGTGACGCGGCGGGGGTCACATGCCTGGGCCGTTCCAAAGGCCCAGGTCCGCGACTACGGTCAGCGGCATGTTCGCTGCCTACGCCGCCCGCATCGACCCCACCCACCCCCTCAACGGCCTCGAACTGGGCGACCGCCCCGCCCCGACGCCCCGCCCCGGCTGGTCCACCATCCGCGTCAAGGCCGCCTCCCTCAACCACCACGACCTGTGGTCCCTGCGCGGGGTCGGCCTCGACGAGGACAAGCTCCCGATGATCCTCGGCTGTGACGCCGCCGGCGTCGACGAGGACGGCAACGAGGTCGTCCTGCACTCCGTCATCGGCCAGTCCGGCCACGGCGTCGGCCCGCACGAGCGCCGCACCATCCTCACCGAGAAGTACCAGGGCACCTTCGCCGAGCAGGTCTCCGTACCCACCTGGAACGTCCTGCCCAAGCCCAAGGAACTCTCCTTCGCCGAGGCCGCCTGCCTGCCCACGGCCTGGCTCACCGCCTACCGCATGCTGTTCACCAACGCGGCCGTACGACCCGGCGACTCGGTCCTCGTCCAGGGCGCGGGCGGCGGTGTCGCGACCGCCGCGATCGTGCTCGGCAAGGCGGCGGGCCTGAAGGTCTTCGCCACCAGCCGCGACGAGGCCAAGCGCAAGTGGGCCCTGGAGCTGGGCGCGGTCGAGGCGCTGCCCTCGGGCGCGCGGCTGCCGCAGCGGGTCGACGCCGTCATCGAGACGGTCGGCGCCGCCACCTGGTCGCACTCGATCAAGTCCCTGCGGCCCGGCGGCACCCTGGTCATCTCCGGTGCCACCAGCGGCGACCGCCCCTCGCACGCCGAACTGACCCGGGTCTTCTTCCTGGAACTGCGCATCGTCGGCTCCACGATGGGCTCCAAGGACGAACTGGAAGACCTCCTCGCCTTCTGCGCGAACACCGGCGTGCGGCCCGTCATCGACGAACTGCTGCCACTGGACCGCGCCCGGGAGGGCTTCGAACGCCTGGAGGCAGGCGAGCAGTTCGGCAAGATCGTACTGACGGTCTGATCGCCCGGACCGTCTCCCGGCAACCTCCCTCCACCCCCACGCGCGTCAACCACGGTTGACACGAGTGGGGGTGTCAACCTACGTTGACGTGCATGACCGAAGCAACGGATCTCGCCGAGCGTGCGGGAGACCGCGACCCACGGGTCGGACTCCGTGCTGTCAGCGCGCTGCGGCGCCTCGTGGAGCAACTCGAAGCCGTCCAGGTGCGCAGCGCGCGCCGACAGGGCTGGTCGTGGCAGGAGATCGCCGCCGAACTCGGCGTGAGCAGGCAGGCCGTGCACAAGAAGTATGGGAGGCAGTGATGTTCGAGCAATTCACCAAGAACGCCCGGGCCGTGGTGACCGGCGCGGTCACGCACGCCGAACGGACGGACGCCGAGGCCGTCGACGAGAGCCACCTCCTGCTCTCCCTGCTCGACCGGCAGGGCAGCCGTGCCTCCTTCGCACTGGCCGCGCTGGGGGCCGACCGGCGCCGTGAGGAGATCGCCCGCGAACTCGCCGAGGCCCGCCGCCGGGGCGGTCTCAGCCAGGCCGACACCGAGGCGCTCGCCGGGCTCGGCATCGACGTCGAGGAGGTCGTCGCCCGTGTCGAACAGGCCCATGGCGCGGGCGTCCTGGCCAGTGCCGGCGCGACCCGGGGGCGCTGGGGCTTCGGCTCCTGGTCCGGGCACCGCCCCTTCACCCGGGAGGCCAAGGGCACACTTGTGTCGGCCCTGCGCATCGCCACCGCGCGAGGTGACCGGACCATCGGCGACGAACACCTCCTGCTCGCCCTGACAACCCGCCCCGGCGTGGTGGCGGAGGTCCTGGCCGACCGGGGCGTCACACGCGAGGCCCTGGACCGGGTGCTTCCCTAGCCTCGGCAGCCCCTCGGCAGCCCCCGGCAGCCCCCGGCAGCCTCGGCCGTTCCGCGCCCGCCCCGCCGCCTACGGGCTGCCTGCCCTGCGCCCCGCCGCCTCTCGGCCGTCGGCCCTGCCGTCTACGGGCCACCCGTCCCGCCGCCTCCCGGCCGTCGGCCTGCTTCCTGCGGACCATCTGTCCTGTCCGTCACCCGCGAAGCACCCGCCCCCCCGCGGTCACCCATCCGCGGCCTGGCAGTCATCCACCCTGCCGCCTCCAGTCATGGGCCCCGCCGCCCGCGAGCAATCTCGTCGCCCGGCGCTTACCGCCATCAACCCTCGCTGGAACCACCCCCTCTCCACCTGGCGGCCCACCTCCCGGGCCGCCAGGCCCTCTCATGCACCATCCCGGCTATCGCAACTCCCGGCCCTGCCCTGACAGGCAGGGCCGGAAAGGGCCGCCCTGTCCCATGGCGCCTGCGCGCGCGGCAGGCGCTCCTCGCTATGCCTTCGGTGTGCGCAGGGACGCCGTGACGTGCGCGGCTGTCTCGGACAGGCGGCGGCGGGCTTCGCGGAGTTGCTCCGGGGAGACCCCGTGGTCCCGCGCCGCGTCCCGGATGTCGTCCCGGAAGCGGTCCAGGAGCCGCTCCAGGTCGCGCACCGGGTCGCCGCCGGCCGCTTCGTCGTGGGCCCAGTCCGGCAGGTACTCGACCGGCACCTCGTCCCGCGGTGGTGTGTACACGGGGCCGGGCTCGGGCGCCTCGCCGTCCCGGTCCCGCTGATCGGCCTTGTCGTGCTCGTCGGCTCTGTTGGCCTTGTCGGCCTGGTGGTGCTTGGTGTCGGTGTCCCCGAGGCCGAAGTCCATGCCGAAGCCCCGGCCGAACTCCTTCCCGAAGTCGCCCACCTCCTTGGCCAGTTCGGCGAGGCCTTCCCGCACCCCTGTCGGCCAGTCGCCGTGCGCGAAGTGGACCTGCACCCGCTCCTGCACCCGCTTGGCCATGCGCTGCCACTCCTCGCGCGCCCGCTCCTCCGCGTCCCGCGCCTGGCGGCGGGCCCGCTGGGCCTCCTCACGGGCGCGGCGGCTCTCGTCCTTCGCGCGCCGCGCCTGCTCCTTCCACTCCTGCCGGGCCCGCCGGAACTCCTCCTTCGCCTGACGCCAGCTCTCCGTGCCGGTCCACGCGCTGTCGGTGGGTTCGCCGCCGAAGGGGTTGCCGGGGCCGCCGCCGGAC
The DNA here is from genome assembly GCF_030010595.1 of Streptomyces sp. CC224B. Lineage (NCBI taxonomy): Bacteria > Bacillati > Actinomycetota > Actinomycetes > Kitasatosporales > Streptomycetaceae > Streptomyces > Streptomyces sp. CC224B. The sequence goes on from NZ_JASCXL010000004.1 coordinate 62,028, forward strand.
CTGCCGGCGGTCCGTGCCTGCTGAGCCGCCGCGCGCATCTCGCGCCGCAGCTCACCCGCCGCGCCCTGCACGCCGTCGCGGATCTCGGCGGCCAGCTCCGCGACCGACTCGCGGATCTCCAGCTCCAGGTCGGCCAGCTCGCCGCTGCGGCCGGCCAGCTCGGCCCGGCCCGCGTCCGTGATGGCGTAGACCTTGCGGCCGCCTTCCGTGGTGTGGGTGACCAGGCCCTCCGCCTCCAGCTTGGCCAGGCGCGGATACACGGTGCCTGCCGAGGGCGCGTACAGCCCCTGGAAGCGCTCCTCCAGGAGGCGGATCACCTCGTAGCCGTGGCGCGGGGCCTCGTCCAGGAGCTTGAGCAGATACAGGCGCAGGCGGCCGTGGGCGAACACGGGGGGCATCTCAGAGCACCTTCTTGTCGGTCGGGGCGTCGGTGGCGGTGTCCGCCTCCGGGGTGCCGGTCGGGGTCTCGGGGGCGGCGTCGGCCGAGGAGGCCGGGGGCGGGGTGCCCTCCGCCGGGGTGTCCGGCGCGGGGTCACCGCTCCCATACCGATCTTCCTCTACGGGTGGCCTGCGCAGGAGCGCGATGGAACCCGAGATCGTGGTCGCCCTGAGACGGCCCCGGCCCGAGCCGAGGCTGCCGGATATCTTCTTCGTGCCCCAGTGTCCACTGACCCTCAGCTCCTCGAAGTCGCTGGACAGGGAGCCGCTGGTGGTGTCCGCCTCGACCTGCGCGTGCCCCGGCCGCGGCAGCCGGATGGCTATCTCCCCCGAGACGCTGGAGAGCCGGACGTCGGCCGGACCACCGACGGGATCCAGATCCACGATCATCGAGCCGGTCACCGATTCGGCCCGAACGGAGGACCCGGCGCCTTCGACGACCGTCAATTCACCGGAGACCGACTCGAACCTGAGGTCGCCGGTGAGCCCCTGGGCCTCGACGCCGCCGGAGACCGTCTCGGCCCGGACCGGGCCGGTCAGGCCGACCAGCGTCGCGGCGCCCGAGATGCTCCGCACCTCCACGAGGTCCTCGACCCCGCTGACCATGGCCTCGGCGCCGATCACGCCCACCTCGACCCGCGCGCCGGCCGGGACGGCGAGGGAGACCACCGCGTGACGGCGGGGTCCCGTGGGTGCCAGCCAGTCGAGCAGGCCCTTCCAGGGAAGGTCCTCGTACGCGACGGACAGCGTGTCCCCGAACCGCGTCACGGTGAGCGGGGGGCCCGCTAGTTCGGACACCTCCAGCCGCGCCGTGTCTTCGTCGGTGCCGACGACGTTCACCATGCCGTTCGCCACGCGGACGCGCAGTCTCCGCACGGGCGCGTCGAACGTGAGCTTCCGCGGCTCGGTGACGGACCACTGTGACATGCCGACTGCCCTCCTTGCGTGGGTGGACACGACGCGCCATATCGCATCCTCGCTGAACACGATATATCGCGCTCACGGAAAGTCAAGACCTATCTCGTGTCCGGCCTGTCTCGTGTCCGGACCTGGCGACCACCGGCGACTCCCGGCGGCTTCCGGCGACTTTCAACGACCTCCGGCGGCTACCGGCGATGCCACCAGCCCCGGCCAGGGTCGGGAGGCGTCGACGGGATTCCCAGCCCACCCAGCCCCGCCCGGCCACGCCAGCTCCACTCAGCCCCCGCCAGCCCCATCCGCCCGCGACCGCCACAGCCCCGAGCGCCGAACATCCGCCTTTGTCCTAGCGTGGGGCCATGTCCTCCGAGCCGACCCCCGCCTCCGACCCCGCCCCCGCTTCCTCGTACCCCGCCCCCGCTGCCACTCCCGCGCCGGCCTCCGGCGGCGCCGCCGCCTCCGCCGGGGCGCTGTTGCTCTGCCGGGCTCGTCCGGACTCCGTCGAGACCGTCGCCCAGCTGCTGCGCGAGCGGATGCTGCTGGTGTCCGCGGGGCCGGAGTGGAGCGTGTTGGTTCCGGAGGGGAAGCCGTGGCTGGAGGGCGGCGAGCCGGTCGACGGCGTGGTGGCCGGATGGGCCGCCGCGCTCGCCGTGGGCTCGCCATGGCCGGTCCTCGCGCTGTGGTGGGACGCCGACCGCTCCGGCTGCACGCTCGCCGCCGGTTTCCGCCGCACGGTCGGCTACGTGTGGCTGGCGAACGGCACCCCCGCCGGTGAGGACGAGGCGATGCGGACCCTCGCCGCGCGGCTCGGCCTCGACCCGGTGCTCGACATGCAGGCCCTGGACGCGCTCGCCCGCCCGGACGCGCAGGCCGACGCCCGCGCCCGGCTGCGCGGCCTCATCGCGGTCCTCACGCGCGCGGGCGTCACCCTGCCGCCCGGTCTCGGCCCCGGCGAACCGGCCGACCGGCTGCGGGCAGCGGCCCGCGAGCTGGACGGCGTACGGCGCGTCGAGTGGCCGGGCTGGCGTGACGCCGTGCGCGCCGAGCTGGATGCCGTGGAGAGCGGACCACTGGGCCCGTGGCTGCGCGGCCCGCGCGCACGGGCCCTGGCAGGTGCCCAGGTGGCCGCCGGACTGCCACTCCTGGCCTGGTCCCTGCGGCGGCAGGGCCGTGGCGGCTGGACGGCGGCGGGCCTCGTCCTCGTGGTCGACGGCGCGCTGGGGCTGGCGTACGACCGCGCGCGGCAACGGGACTGACGGGACGCACCCCGGAGAGCCTCGTTCCGTGCGACGGGCCGGGACGGCGTCGCCCCGACCCACCACAGGTGCCGCCACGCTCGCACCGAAAGCGGCGGCACAGCACCAGAGCCCGTGGTGCCTTCGCTAGCGGCGCCGTACCCCCGCACCCAGGGCGTACAGTTCCGCCCACTGCCGTGCCGTCAGGTCCTTCGGCAGGCGCGCCGGGCCGAGGCCGTGGCGACCGAGCCACTGGGCGACGGTGCGGCGCGGCAGGTCCGGGCACGCGGCGGCGACGATCTGCGCCAGTCCCCGCCCCGGCCCCGTGAAGACGCGGTGCACCATGTCCTGGTACCTCTTGCGCTCGGCGCGGTCGACGAGCGGGCGGTCGCGCCGCGTGGCGGTCATGAGGCCGCCGTCCACGTTCGGGCGCGGCCGGAACGCCGCCGCCGGGACGCGCCGGGCCAGGGCGAACTCGTACCAGGGCCACCACTGGGCCGTCATCAGCGTCGCCCCGCCGACGCCCGCGCGACGGCGTGCGACCTCCCACTGGACCAGCAGGACGGCGTCCGTCCAGGCCGGTGCGCGCAGGATGCGGCGGAGCATCGGCGTCGTCTCGTGGAAGGGCAGGTTGCCGACCAGGACGTGCGGCGTCGACGGCGTCTCGTAGCGCAGGAAGTCGGCGGTGACGATCGTGGTCGAGCGGTTCGTACGCCGCTCCAGGCGGGCGGCGCGGCGGCCGTCGATCTCGATGCCCGTCAGAGGCCTGCCGAGCTCCTGGAGGGGCAGGGTGAGGGCTCCGTCGCCCGGGCCGATCTCGACGATCGGACCTCGCGTGCGGGCCACCAGGTCGACGACGGCTTCGATGGTCACCTGGTCGGTGAGGAAGTTCTGGCCGAGTTCATGACGGCCGTGGCGGTAGGCGGGGCGGTTCGTGGGGGCCCCGGTGGGACGGGCGGGGGCGCCGGTGTGGTGTGCAGGGCTGCTGGCGTGGTGCTTGCGCACAGGAGGAACTCCGCGGCTTCGAGGTGAGCCGGGCAGCACGAGGTGCCGCTCGGCGCTGACGCGATGAAGCGGCGGAGCGTTCCATTCCTGATGGCCACCGGGGGCGCGAGGCGTGCCCTCGGGGCGTGGGAGAGTCCGACCGCCGCTACGGGCGGCGGTACCTCGTCACCGCGGTGGCTGCGCAGGCAGCGATTCCACACATGTCGCGCACGCTAGGCGCCTCGCGGGGCTGTGAGCAACTGGTTTTCCCAGCGCGTCAGTGCTCGCTCTGCCGGAGGGGCCCACCGTCACCCCAGGGGAGCGCCCTTCCCCCAGGGCGCCACGCTGCCCTCAGGGCGTAACCCTGCCCCCAGGGCGTAACCCTGCCTCCAGGGGGCCGCTCAGGCCCCCAGGGGGATCACTCAGGCGGCACCCAGGGTGGTCACTCGTCGTCGTCCTCGTCGTCCAGCCGCGCCAGCCACGTCGCCAGGCGCTCCACCGGGACCTCGAAGTCCGGGTTGAGGTCGACGAACGTGCGGAGCTGCTCGGCCAGCCACTCGAAGGTGATCTCCTCCTCGCCGCGCCGCTTCTCCAGCTCCTCGATGCCACGGTCGGTGAAGTACAAAGTCATGCTCCTGACGGACGGGATGTTCGGTTTCATCGTAGGACGGAACGCCGGTGGGCCCGGCCCCGAGTCCGTGAACTCGGGGCCGGGCCCACCTCCGTACGACCGTCCGGGGCCTAGGCCTCGAACACCTCGCGCACGAGCTGCTCCTGCTCGGCCTGGTGGCGCTTGGCCGAGCCGACCGCCGGGGCGGAGCCGTGCGCCCGCGAGATGCGGCGCAGGCGCTCGCCGTGCGGGATGTCGGCGCCGACCGCCAGGTCCAGGTGGTCGATCAGGTTCAGGGCGATGAACGGCCACGCACCCTGGTTCGCCGGCTCCTCCTGGGCCCACAGGTACTTCTCGGCGTTCGGGTACTTCGCGAGTTCCGCCTGGAGCTCGGCACCCGGCAGCGGGTACAGGCGCTCGATGCGGATGATCGCGGTGTCCGTGGCGTCCCGCTTCTGCCGCTCGGACTCCAGCTCGTAGTAGAACTTGCCGGTGCAGAAGACGACCTTGCGGACCGCGGCCGGGTCCACCGTGGCGTCGCCGATGACGGGGCGGAAGCCGCCCGTCGTGAACTCCTCCGTCTTCGAGGCGGCGGCCTTCAGGCGCAGCATCGACTTCGGGGTGAAGACCACCAGCGGCTTGTGGTGCGGGTTGTGCACCTGCCACCGCAGGAGGTGGAAGTAGTTCGACGGGAGGGACGGCATCGCGACCGTCATGTTGTTCTGGGCGCAGAGCTGGAGGAAGCGCTCCACGCGCGCGGAGGAGTGGTCGGGACCCTGGCCCTCGTAGCCGTGCGGCAGCAGCAGCGTGACGCCGGAGGTCTGGTTCCACTTCTGCTCGGCCGACGAGATGAACTCGTCGATGACCGTCTGCGCGCCGTTGGCGAAGTCGCCGAACTGCGCCTCCCACATGACCAGGGACTCGGGCCGGGACAGCGAGTAGCCGTACTCGAAGCCCATCGCCGCGTACTCGGACAGGAGCGAGTCGTAGACGTTGTAGCGGGCCTGCTCCTCGGAGAGGTACTGCAGCGGGGTGTAGTCCTCGCCGGTCGTCTGGTCCACGAGCACCGCGTGCCGCTGGCCGAAGGTGCCGCGGCGGGAGTCCTGGCCGGAGAGGCGGACCGGGGTGCCCTCCATCAGCAGGGAGCCGATGGCGAGGGTCTCGCCCATGCCCCAGTCGATGGTGCCGTCCTCGACCATGGCCGCGCGGCGCTGCAGCTGCGGCAGCAGACGCGGGTGGACGGTGATCCGGTCGGGGATGTTGACCTGGGACTCGGCGATCCGCTTGACGACCTCCTGGGAGACCGCGGTGTCCACGGCCACGGGGAACTCGGTCTGCGGCGCCGGGACCTGCGCGGGGGCGGGGGCCGTGGTGGCCTCGCGGACCTCCGTGAAGACCTTCTCGAGCTGGCCCTGGAAGTCCTGCAGGGCCTGCTCGGCCTCCTCCAGGGTGATGTCGCCACGGCCGATCAGGGACTCGGTGTACAGCTTGCGGACCGAGCGCTTCTTGTCGATCAGGCTGTACATCTGCGGGTTCGTGAACGACGGGTTGTCGGTCTCGTTGTGCCCGCGGCGGCGGTAGCAGATCAGGTCGATGACCACGTCCTTGTTGAACGCCTGCCGGAACTCGAAGGCCAGGCGGGCCACGCGGACCACGGCCTCCGGGTCGTCGCCGTTCACGTGGAAGATCGGCGCCTCGATCATGCGGGCCACGTCGGTGGAGTACATCGACGAGCGCGCGGACTCCGGCGGTGCCGTGAAGCCGACCTGGTTGTTGATCACGATGTGGACCGTGCCGCCGGTGCGGTAGCCGCGGAGCTGCGACATGTTGAGCGTCTCGGCGACCACGCCCTGGCCCGCGAAGGCCGCGTCCCCGTGGAGGGCGACCGGCAGGACGGTGAAGTCCGTGCCCCCCTTGTTGATGATGTCCTGCTTGGCGCGGGCGACGCCCTCCAGGACCGGGTCGACCGCCTCCAGGTGCGAGGGGTTGGCGACCAGGGAGACCTTGATCTGCTCGCCGTCCAGGCCCGTGAAGGTGCCCTCGGCGCCCAGGTGGTACTTCACGTCACCGGAGCCGTGCATCGACTTCGGGTCGAGGTTGCCCTCGAACTCGCGGAAGATCTGCGCGTACGACTTGCCGACGATGTTCGCGAGGACGTTCAGGCGGCCGCGGTGGGCCATGCCGATGACGACCTCGTCCAGGCGCGACTCGGCCGCGGAGTCGATGACCGCGTCGAGCAGCGGGATGACGGACTCGCCGCCCTCCAGGGAGAAGCGCTTCTGGCCGACGTACTTCGTCTGCAGGAAGGTCTCGAAGGCTTCCGCCGCGTTCAGCCGGCGCAGGATGCGGAGCTGCTCCTCGCGCTCCGGCTTGGCGTGCGGACGCTCGATGCGGTCCTGCAGCCACTTGCGCTGCTTCGGGTCCTGGATGTGCATGAACTCGATGCCCGTGGTGCGGCAGTACGAGTCGCGCAGCACGCCGAGGATGTCGCGGAGCTTCATCATCGACTTGCCGGCGAAGCCGCCGACGGCGAACTCGCGCTCCAGGTCCCAGAGCGTCAGGCCGTGCTCGGTGATGTCCAGGTCCGGGTGCTTGCGCTGCTTGTACTCCAGCGGGTCCGTGTCGGCCATGACGTGGCCGCGGACGCGGTAGGAGTGGATCAGTTCGAAGACGCGGGCGGCCTTGGTGACGTCGTCGTCGTGCGAGGCGTCGATGTCCTTGAGCCAGCGGACCGGCTCGTAGGGGATGCGCAGCGCCTCGAAGATCTCGTCGTAGAAGCCGTTCTCGCCGAGGAGGAGGTTCGCGACGATCCGCAGGAACTCGCCGGAGGCGGCACCCTGGATGACCCGGTGGTCGTACGTCGAGGTCAGGGTCATGACCTTGGAGATGCCCAGCTTGTTCAGGGTGTCCTGGGAGGTGCCCTGGAACTCCGCCGGGTAGTCCATGGAGCCGACGCCCATGATGACCGACTGGCCGGGCATCAGGCGCGGCACGGAGTGGACGGTGCCGAGGCCGCCGGGGTTGGTCAGGGAGACCGTGACCCCGGAGAAGTCGTCCATCGTGAGCTTGCCGTCGCGGGCGCGGCGGACGATGTCCTCGTAGGCCTGCCAGAACTCGAAGAAGTTCAGCGTCTCGGCCTTCTTGATGCCCGCTACAACCAGTTGCCGGTCGCCATTGGCCTTGACCAGGTCGATGGCGAGGCCGAAGTTGACGTGCTCAGGCTTGACGAGGGTTGGCTTGCCGTCCTTCTCGGCGTACGAGTAGTTCATCGACGGCATGGCCTTGATGGCCTGCACCATCGCGTACCCGATGAGGTGGGTGAAGGAGATCTTCCCGCCGCGGGCGCGCTTCAGGTGGTTGTTGATGACGATGCGGTTGTCGAACAGCAGCTTCACCGGGACCGCGCGCACGGACGTGGCCGTGGGCAGCTCCAGGGAGGCGTTCATGTTCTTCGCCACGGCGGCGGAGGGGCCGCGCAGGGTCACGTACTCGGGACCGGCGGGGGCCTCGGTGGCAGGCGCGGCCTTCGCGGGCGCCGGTTTCGCGGCGGCCGGCTTGGCCGCGGGGGCCGGAGCCTTCGCCGCGGGCGCGGCCTTGGCGGGTGCGGGCTTCGCGGCGGGCGCGGCCGGGGCGGGGGACGTGGTGGGCGCGGCCCCCGCGGCCGCGTCACCCGCCGGCTTGGCCGGAGCGGCGGTCGCGCCCGCCCCGGGCTTGTAGTCGGCGAAGAAGTCCCACCAGGCACGGTCGACCGAATTCGGGTCCTGGAGGTACTGCTGATAGATCTCGTCGACGAGCCACTCATTGGGACCGAACGCGGCAGCAGGGTTCTTGCCCTGCGCTTCTTGGTCGGTCGTGGTGCTCGAGTTACTGGGGGACTGTGGCGACACGGCGGCAACCGCCCTCTTCCGCTTCACAAGGTGATGGACAGCGGAAATAAAGGCTACGCCTCCTCCCGCGCCAGGTGCAGGCCGGGCTGGTCATCCGTCGCGTAAGTCACACTGGATCGCTGGTTTCGGCGCGGTAAATGGCGGGAAACTACCGAGGTTTGCCTATGGCACTGTGCCGCGTGGAGACCCCTGGGGTACTCGACACGCGGTGGTGGCCCGAGTGGCGCGCGCCCCGCGCGCCCATGATTCGCTTCCGCTTCGAACCTTACGTCAACTTCAGTCCTCGGGCAGGCCCGGAAGGCTGACCTGGATCCGGCACCCCCGAGCCGATTCGGCCACCCCTATGTGCCCGCCGTGCAGATCGACGGCCCAGCGCGCGATCGCAAGCCCGAGCCCCGTGCCGCCGTCGCCCCCGGAGGGCGCGCCGGCGTGCACCCCGCGGTTGAACCGCTCGAAGACGCGGTGCCACTCGGATTCGGGGATCCCAGGACCCTCGTCGAGCACCTCCAGGTCCAGCGACTCGGGATAGGGGCCGCGCCGGGCACGCACCGTGACGCGGCCGTGCGGCGGGCTGTGCTTGACCGCGTTGTCGATGAGGTTGGCGACGACCTGGTGCAGGCGCTCGGCGTCGGCGTGCGCCGTCAGCTCCGGGGGCGACACGTCCAGGTGCAGATGCACGTCCGTACGGGTGTGGCTGCCGGAGCCCGACGGCATCCCCTTGCGCGCGGAGGCGACCATGTTGGCCTCCTTCAGGACGCCCGACAGATAGGGCCACACCTCGAAGCGGCGCGCCTTGAGCGGGACGACGCCGTTGTCGAGCCGGGAGAGGTCGAGCAGGGTGTCCACCAGGCGTCCCAGGCGCTCGGTCTGCTTCAGGGCCGTACGCATGGTCTCCGGGTCGGCGGCCGAGACCCCGTCGACGACGTTCTCCAGGACCGCGCGCAGGGCCGCGATGGGGGTGCGCAGCTCGTGCGAGACGTTGGCGACCAGCTCCTTGCGCTGCTGGTCCTGTGCCTCCAGGTCGTCAGCCATGCGGTTGATCGTCATGGCCACGTCGCCGAGCTCGTCCCGCCGGTCGGCGCCGCGCACGCGGCGTGTGTAGTCGCCGTGCGAGACGGCACGGGCCACCGAGTTCATCTCGTCCAGCGGGGCGGTGAGGCTGTGCGCCACGAACTGCGTGATCAGCAGCGTCGCGATCACCGAGAACACCGTGATGAAGCGCAGCTCCGTCTCGGTCTTCATGGCCACGATCAGCAGTCCCGTGGTGATGAACACCGAGACGACGACCAGGGTGCCCAGCTTCGTCTTGATGGAGAACGGCCGGAGCCCGCCGAAGGGACCGCTCACCCCGCCACCTCCGCCCCGGTCGCTCCGCCACCACCGACCCATGCCCGGGACGCCGCCCACCATGCCGCGCAGGTCACCGTGCGCCGTCACGGCACTCCCGGTGCGCCGGGCCGTCGAACCGCTCAGGGAGCCCCGGGGCGGGCCGCCGGCGGCGCCGGGGTCCGCGGTCATGGGGTGGGCGTCTCCAGGGCGTAGCCGACCCCGTGGACGGTGCGGATGCGCTCGGCGCCGATCTTGCGGCGCAGCGCCTTGATGTGGCTGTCCACCGTGCGCGTGCCGGAGGCGTCCGCCCAGTCCCACACCTCGGCGAGGAGCTGCTCGCGCGAGAGCACCGCGCGCGGGGTGTTGGCCAGGCACACCAGGAGGTCGAACTCCGTGGGCGTCAGGTGTACGTCCTCGCTGCGCACCCGCACCCTGCGCTGCGCGTGGTCGATCTCCAGCTCGCCGAGGCGCAGGATGCCGCTGCGCGGCGTCGTCGCGGCCAGCGCGGCCCGCTCCACGCGGCGCAGCAGCACGTGCACGCGTGCGGCCAGTTCGCGCATGGAGAACGGTTTGGTCATGTAGTCGTCCGCCCCGACGCCGAGCCCGACGAGCATGTCCGTCTCGTCGTCCCGCGCGGTGAGCATCAGCACCGGTACCGGGCGCTGGGCCTGCACGCGGCGGCAGACCTCCAGGCCGTCGAAGCCCGGCAGCATGATGTCGAGGATCAGCAGATCGGGCTGCCAGGCCTGGGCGGTGTCCACCGCCGCCGGGCCGTCCGCCGCCGTTTGCACGACGAAACCCTCGGCGCGCAGACGGGCGGCGATGGCGTCCACGATCGTCGGGTCGTCCTCGACCACCAGTACGCGGCGCTGTGCTCCTGGCATCGCCGCCGTGGCGCTGTTGTGGGAGGTGTGTGTCTGCTCCATCGCCCCGCCCCTGACGTGATCGCTTGGTGTCCGGTCAGCAGAGTACGGGGCGCGGAGGCACCTCGGCTACGCAGCCCTTGTCGCGAGGTGGACCACGTCCGGTACGCCCCGGGCAACGGCGATCTCTTCCGTACGTACGTGCTGGAATCCGGCATTCCGCAAAGCGGAGTCGAAAGTGGGTGACGGCTGCGCGGACCACACGGCGAGCACGCCGCCGGGGGTGAGCCGGGCCCGGCACGCGGCGAGGCCGGAGGGAGAGTAGAGGCTCTCGTTGTCCTCCGTGACGGTCCAGTCGGGGCCGTTGTCGATGTCGAGGCACAGGGCGTCGTACCTGAGCCCGGTGGCCGCGGTCGACGACGTTCCGTTTTCGTTGACGCTTGCGAATGCGCCTCTGACATATGCGACCAGGTCGGTGTGCAGGATCTCCGTGCGTGGGTCGGCGAGCGCCTCGCGAGAGAGCTCCCCGAGCGGTCCGTCCAGATGCCAGTCGATGACGGCCCGCTCCCGCTCCACCACGGTGATGCGGCCCCACCGGGGGTCCGCGGCCGCGTGGGCGAGCGAAAAGCCAACCCCTAGACCGCCGATCAGGACGCTGGGCCGGGGGCGCCCGTCGAGCGCCCGGAGGGCGGCGTCGACCAGGAGGCGCTCGGAACGGCCGTCCGAGGTGTCCATGAGGAACATGCCGTTGGCGATGATCTGCAACAGGTCCCCGTGGCGACGCAGGGCCACTTCGCCGTACGGGCCCTCGCGCCGATCGAGCACCACAGGGGGATCGGATGGGTACGAAGTGCGCATGCCCTCATCCTGTAGGCCTCCCTGGGGCGGCTGCTGGGAATTGTTGCGCGTCGGGGCGGCGGGGACGCTGAGGAATGCCGCGGGGTTGCTGAGGGTTCCTGTGAATCACGTCTCATGTGGTGTCGATCATGGACAGCGTGGAACGATCCGTGAAGCGTGAACGTAATCGATTCGTGATGCAGTCGCGCAGGGGTCCCGCGGAGTCTCGTGGGCGCTCCGCGGAAGTTCCGTGACGAAGGGAGCGCCTCGGCGTGAACCGGACTGTTACTGGCGGGGGCGCGGTTTCCTCGATTTCCGGCGGGGGTGCCGGGGCGGATGTGGCGGAGCCCGCGAGAGGTGATCGCGGGGGCGCGCTGGACGGGGTCTTGCTGGACAGGTCGTCATCGGACGGGCTGTCACCGGGGGGACCGTCGCTGGACGGGGTGCCGGGGCAGCGGCGTGCGTTCGGGGTGCCTGGACCGCTCGGGGCCGGGGGTGATCGGGCGGCTGCCGGGGGTGGCAGGGGTGACAGAGGTGGCAGGGGTGGCGCTTTGGGGTGCCTGGTGCCCCAGGGTCTGGTGGGTCGTGGGGTGGTGCCTGCCGCGGCGGGAAGTGGTGCGCTGACGTCTGCCGAGGTGGAAAGCGGGGGCGTTGCTTCCTCTTCCGGATCCGGTCCCGGTTTCCTCCTCATGTCAGATTCCGCTTCCGGCTCCGCGACGGTGTCATCGCCCCTTCCCTCGGCGTCGTCCCCGGCTGCTTCCGGCCCCGCGTCGGCGCCTGCCTCCGCCGCCGTTCCGTCCACGGCGTGGGCGCGGCTGGGCCGTCTGCGGCCCTGGCGTCTGCTGCCGACCCCGTCCGGTACGCCCTTCACCTTTGGCTACGCCGTCGTCCTCCTGCTCACCTCGCTGTTCGCCGAGCACGCCGACCCGCAGCTGATCTCGTCGATGCGGCAGGGGTCCAGCACGGACGTCGCCCATCTCGCGGACCGGCCGGTGTTCGTCCTGGTCGCCAGCGCGCTGTGGATCGCCGGCGGTGTCACGTCGCCGTACGCCGTCGGGTTCCTGCTCGTGCTGACCGCGCTCGAACGGCGCGTGGGGGCGTTGCGGGCAGCGGGCGTCTTCGTCCTCGGGCACGTCGTCGCGACGCTGGCCACCGAGATCCCGGTGGGGCTCTCAGTGCTCGCCGGTCACCTGCCCGGTTCGTCCCTGCACCGGCTGGATTACGGCATCAGCTTCGGCGTCGCCGCGAGCGTCGGTGCGCTGGCCGGTGTGCTCGGGCCGTGGCTGCGCTGGGGACTTCTGGCGGGCTTCGGCTGGGTGCTCGTCGAGGACCTCATCGCGTTCGCGGACCCCATGACGAACTGGGGCCATCTGCTGGCCTTGGCCGTCGGTGTGACGACCTGGCCGCTGCTGCAGGGCGGTCGGAGGCGCCGGGACGTAGTGGGGTAGGGTGCTCGGCTCTGGCTGCGGCCTTTCGGCCCGGAGGTGCGGGCTGCCCGGGGCCGGGCTCGGGCGGGAGAGAGGGGTGCGGCGCGGCGTTTGCGCTCGGTGCAGGTAAGGGTGGGTGCCGGTGCCGGTGCCGGTGCCGGTGCCGGTGCCGGTGCCGGTGTCATGCCGATGCGTGGGCGCCTGCGCCGCGTCGCCGCTGCTTGAACTGAGCCTCGCTGTCCGTCCGCGAGGTGAGCCGAGAACCGGGCCGACGCGACACAGGCCTCCGCGTCGGCGCCGCCCTGAGAGAAGAACCCGCCAGCGGTGCGGATCCGGGCCAGGAACCGATCAGGAACCGCTCGGGAAGTGATCAGGAAGCGACCAGGAAGCGGAACGGGAACCGGAAGTTACGTTTTCGCCGTCGCTGTCGGATTAGCCCTCGCGAGACTCTTGCGCCGCAAGGCAGTGCTCAACTATCTTGTACCGCATGACAAAAGAGCTGTCCGCGTCGCACGACCAGCGCCGTAGCCAGCTACTGCGCGGGGTGCTCGACCTGTGCCTGCTCGCGCTCATCGCCGAACGACCTCGGTACGGATACGAGTTCGTAGAGGCCCTCACCGAGAGAGGCCTCGACCTGGTGAGCGAGGGCAGCATCTACCCCCTGCTCGCACGCATGGAGCGGGCAGGCCTGGTCGACTCCTACCGCGCTCCGTCCGCCGCGGGCGGAGCGCCGCGCAAGTACTACCGCCTCACCGAGGCGGGTGCGGCCGAGCTGTCCAGCGGCCGCACCACTTGGAGCGCCTTCACGGGCGCGGTCTCCAGCACGTTGGGGACGTGACGGGGATGCACGACACGGCACAAGGGGGACGCACGATGGCGTACGAGACGACCGGTGAAGCGACGACCGTCGAGGTGACAGGCGGCGATGCCCAGGCATCGGAGGGCCGGGCGACAGGCCGCGGGACACCGGAGAAGGGTGCCGGCGCCGAGCTGACCCGCGAGCGCGTCCTCGCGGTCTGCCAGAGCAACTGGGAGTACCGGGGCATCGACGACGCCTCGATGCGCGAGATGCTCGAGGAACTCACCGCCCACCTGGACGAGGCCGCCGCTGCGGGGCGCACCCCGCGGGACGTGGTGGGGCCCGACGCGAAGGCGTTCGCCGCGGCGTGGGCACGGGCGCGCACTCCTCTGCCTCGACGCGTCCTGCGCATGGCCGCGCTGATCCCCTTCGTCCTCGGCTCCCTGCTCCTGCTGACCCATCTCCTCGACCGCAGCATGTCCCTCGCGATCGAAGCTCCTCGTATCACCTTCTACGTGGCCTTGGCGGCCGCGATCGTCGCCTGGGAGATGCGACGCGGGAGCCTCGGCTTCAGAGGCTGGATAATCGCAGGCCTCGTCGCGCTGCCCGCAGCAGTGATCACCGCCTTGCTCATAGGCGACGAGCCGCTCTTCCACCTGCCGCTGTGGGGCACGCTGCTGTTCCTCGCCCCCGGCCTGCCGTACACCGTCATGGACATCCGCGCGAGAAACAACGAGCCCGACGAGGACTGAGGCGCCGCGAGGGGCGCGGTGAAGGCGCGGAAGCAGGGGCGACGGCCTGGCCTTGCCCGGGCCGCCGGCAACAGGCCCACGGGATGCGGCCAGCTCTCGGCCCACGGCAGCCGCGCCCAGTCACCGCCAACGGATGGCCCGAGGTGGAGGAAGCGCGGGTCAGGACTCGTCCGGGCCTTTGCGTCGGGCGCTGGTGAGAGGAGCTACCACCTGCCAGCCGAGTGACTCGTACAGCGCGCGGCCCTCCACCGTCCCAGCCAGGACGCCGACCTCGCAGCCCTGTTCGAACGCGGCAGCCTGGAGTGTGCGCATGACCAGACTGCCGAGCCCGCGGCGGCGGTGCGCCGGGGAGGTCTCGATCTGGTCGGCGACCGCGGTGCGGCCCGTGGGGGCGATCTGGCCGCGGGCCGCCCAGGAGCCGTCGGCCGTGGTGACCATGGCACGTACGACGCCGCCGCGCGTCCATGTGTGCAGCCGGTATTCCTCCGGTGCCACCAGGCGCTGTGGGGCCACCGGTGCCAGGGCCAAGGTCATCAGGTAGCCGTCCTCCGGGTCGATCCACCACTCGGGGCCGAACCAGGGCGCAACCCGGGCCGGGGCGTCGAACACCTTCACCCAGATGTCCGCACCCGAGACCGCAGCCGCCACCGTGCGCACGTCGGCTTCCTGGACGGCGGCGTTGACCGCACCGAAGACATGACGGGAGGGATGTCGGACCTGACCGACGTGGATCGTGTAGCCCCAGGGCTCCAGGACGGGAGGGGCCGCCCCGCGCGAGACGACCCACCCGTCGACCCAGGCCCGCACGACCTCTGAGTCACCCAGAACCGCTGGACCGGCCACGCCCCCTGCCCCTGCCGTCGCCGTACCCGCAGCAGTAGCTGTACCCGACGTGGCCGCCGGGTCCGCCGAACCCGTCGGATGGATCGGAGTCGTCGTGCTGGTGGCGCTGGTGGCGCTGGTGTCGCTGGCGGTGCTGGTCAAGGAAGTCCCCTCCCGGGCGGCACGGGCAGGCATCGGCGCGAGTAAGTGCCGACCACTGCGTGCATCTCTAACACGTAATAGTTGCTAACCGCTATTGATTATTACGGAAGGGTGGCCTCGCGGGCTCCCCACGTGATCGCTCACAGCGAACACGCCCAGGGAACATTCGAAGGCTCACAAGCATTGAGTCGGTATAGCTCAACTTGAATGCTGAAGGGGAGATCATGGCTGCTGAGTCCACGGATCACACACCGCTCGCTCTGCCCGTGCTGCCGCTCGACGACGAGGTCGTGCTGCCCGGCATGGTGGTGCCGTTCGACCTGTCCGACCCCGACGTGCGGGCCGCGGTGGAGGCGGCCCAGGCCGCCGCGAGGTCCAGTGGGAGGAGCAGCAAGCCGACGGTGCTGCTTGTTCCGCGCATCGACGGGACGTACGCCGCGATGGGCGTGCTGGGCACGGTCGAGCAGGTGGGGCGGCTGGCGGACGGTGACCCGGGGGCCCTGATCCGCGGGCGCGGCCGGGTGCGCATCGGGGCGGGTACGACCGGACCGGGCGCCGCGCTGTGGGTGGAGGGCACCCAGGTCGAGGAGACCGTGCCGGATCCGCTGCCCGGGGCCACGGTCGAGCTGGTCAAGGAGTACAAGGCCCTGGCCACGAGCTGGCTGAAGAAGCGCGGGGCCTGGCAGGTCGTCGACCGGGTGCAGCAGATCGACGACGTCTCGGCGCTCGCCGACAACTCCGGGTACTCGCCCTTCCTCACCACCGAGCAGAAGGTCGAGCTGCTGGAGACCGAGGATCCGACGGCCCGGCTGAAGCTGGCGACCCGGCAGCTCCGGGAGCACCTGGCCGAGCAGGACGTCGCCGAGTCGATCGCCAAGGACGTCCAGGAGGGCGTGGACAAGCAGCAGCGGGAGTTCCTGCTGCGGCGGCAGCTCGAGGCCGTGCGCAAGGAGCTGCGTGAGCTCAACGGCAAGGACGGCGAGGACGAGTCCGACGACTACCGCGCCCGCGTGGAGGCCGCGGACCTGCCCGAGCACGTCCGGGAAGCGGCCCTGAAGGAGGTCGAGAAGCTGGAGCGCGCGAGCGACCAGTCGCCGGAGGGCTCCTGGATCCGCACCTGGCTGGACACGGTCCTCGAACTGCCGTGGACCGAGCGGACCGAGGACGCGTACGACATCAAGGGCGCGCAGGAGGTCCTCGACGCGGAGCACGCGGGGCTGCAGGACGTGAAGGAGCGGATCACCGAGTACCTGGCGGTGCGCAAGCGGCGGGCGGACCGCGGCATGGGCGTGGTCGGGGGCCGCCGCGGCGGGGCGGTGCTCGCGCTCGTCGGGCCGCCCGGTGTCGGCAAGACCTCGCTGGGCGAGTCGGTGGCGCACGCCATGGGGCGCAAGTTCGTGCGGGTGGCGCTCGGCGGCGTGCGGGACGAGGCGGAGATCCGCGGGCACCGGCGCACCTACGTGGGCGCCCTGCCGGGCCGGATCGTGCGGGCCATCAAGGAGGCCGGGTCCATGAACCCGGTGGTGCTCCTCGACGAGATCGACAAGGTGGGCTCGGACTTCCGGGGCGACCCGGCGGCCGCGCTCCTCGAAGTGCTCGACCCCGCGCAGAACCACACGTTCCGCGACCACTACCTGGAAGTCGAGCTGGACCTGAGCGACGTGGTCTTCCTGGCGACGGCCAACGTCCTCGAAGCCATCCCGGAGGCCCTGCTCGACCGCATGGAGCTGGTCCGGCTGGACGGCTACACCGAGGACGAGAAGGTCGTCATCGCCCGGGACCACCTGGTGCCGCGCCAGCTCGACCGGGCCGGGCTCGGCTCCGGCGAGGTGACCGTCGACGAGGGCGCGCTGCGCAAGCTCGCCGGGGAGTACACGCGCGAGGCCGGCGTGCGCAACCTGGAGCGCTCCGTCGCCCGGCTGCTGCGCAAGGTCGCGGCGCAGCACGAGCTGGGGGAGCGGGAGCTGCCCCTCACGATCGGGGCGGACGACCTGCGGGACCTCATCGGGCGGCCGCACCACGTGCCGGAGTCGGCGCAGGACCCCGCCGAGCGGCGCACTTCGGTGCCCGGGGTGGCCACGGGGCTCGCGGTCACCGGGGCGGGCGGCGACGTGCTGTTCGTCGAGGCGTCCCTCGCCGACCCGGAGACCGGCGCGGCCGGGCTGACGCTCACCGGCCAGCTCGGGGACGTGATGAAGGAGTCCGCGCAGATCGCGCTCTCCTTCCTGCGCTCCCACGGCGCCGAGCTGGAGCTGCCCGTCGGCGACCTGAAGGACCGGGGCGTGCACATCCACTTCCCGGCGGGCGCGGTGCCCAAGGACGGGCCGAGCGCGGGCGTCACCATGACGACGGCGCTCGCGTCGCTGCTCAGCGGCCGCCTGGTGCGTACGGATGTGGCGATGACCGGGGAGGTCTCGCTGACCGGGCGGGTGCTGCCCATCGGCGGCGTCAAGCAGAAGCTGCTCGCCGCGCACCGCGCCGGGATCACCACGGTGGTCATCCCGAAGCGGAACGAGCCGGACCTGGACGACGTCCCCGCCGAGGTCCTGGACAAGCTCGACGTCCACGCGGTGACGGACGTCCGGCAGGTCCTGGAGCTGGCGCTGACCCCGGCGGAGGTGAAGGTTCCGGCCGCGGCGTGAGGGGCGCGGCGTGACGGGCGCGGCGTGACGGGCGCGGCGGACAGGGACCGGCCCGGGGCTCCGCGGTGGAGCCCCGGGCCGGGCCGGGATCAGCCGGTGGCCAGGGCCTGGAGGCGGTCGTAGGCGCCGTTGAACTTGTTGTGGTCGCCGACGATCGGGCCGGAGGAGGTGTACTGCCACATGGTGTGGAAGCCCCAGCCGGCGGGGAGCTCGCCGGGGCTGACGTCGTAGCGCGCGATCCACAGCGGGTTGGCGGAGCCGAAGCCGGCGTAGTTGCCCGTGCACTGCTTCCACCAGCTGGTGGCCGTGTAGATCACCGCGTCACGCCCGGTGCGCGCCTTGTAGGTGGCCAGGAAGTCGCGGATCCAGCTCACCATGGCGCTCTGGGACTTGCCGAAGCAGGCCGCGCCGTAGGGGTTCCACTCGATGTCGAGCGCGCCGGGCAGCGTCTTGCCGTCGCGGGACCAGCCGCCGCCGTTGTCCACGAAGTAGTTGGCCTGGGCGGTGCCGCTGGAGGTGTCCGGGGTGGCGAAGTGGTAGGCGCCGCGGATCATGCCGATGTTGTACGAGCCGGTGTACTGCTGGGCGAAGTACGGGTTGCGGTAGGAGGTGGCCTCCGTCGCCTTCACGTACGCCCACCGGACGCCGCTGTTCCACAGCGCCGACCAGTTGACGTTGCCTTGGTGGCTGCTGACGTCGACACCTTCCGTCTGTACGGCGTCGCCGCCGCGCGGCTGACCGCCCTGGCCGTCGTGTTCGACGACGCCCTGCCCCATCCGGGCGCTGCCGCGGGGCGGGACGTTCTCACCGTCGGCGGACCGGGCGGCGCCGGGCAGGGTGATCAGGAGGGCCAGGGCGGACAGGACTGCGAGGAGAACGCCCGCGGCGTGGTGTTCGCGGCGGGCCGTACCGGGTCTGTGCACGGGCATAGCGTGCCTCCGAAAGGCCTCGTGGAGTCCGTACGGCGCACGGCGTGGCCCCAGGGGGAAGGCACGCGTCACCGGCGTGGCGTACGGGACTCGGTGGGGGGACCTGTCGACATGTCACGGGATCAGGCCGTGGGGGCGGGGGCACGGGGGCCGGTACGCGTCGACCTCGTCACCGGCGTGGGCGTGCCACCTGACTGGTGTGGACATGTCATGTATGACGCTACGCACGTAGAGCAGGGGAGGGGAAGGGGTGCTCGTGACCGCCGATGGTCTATGCCTGCGAAATACTGGGCGAGCTGCGGCGATGTCCGCGGTCGGCGGAAACTTTCAGGAGCGGGAAAGTGCGGCAGGGGTGCTGACATGCGTGAGGACGCGCGCCACGGCGACGCAACCGGTACGGAGGAGGCGGAGCGGGGCGGCGGTGTGGACCCCGAGTTCCTCGCCCTGGAGCGGGAGCTGACGCTGCTCCTGCGCCGGGCCCGGGCCTCGTCCGGCGAGATGGCCCGCCAGGTCCACCCCGACCTGGAGCCCGCCGCGTACGGGCTGCTCGCCTTCCTGGACGAGTCCGGGCCGCGGCGGGCCACGGACCTGGCCGCGTTCATCGGCGTCGGCAAGGCCACGATGAGCCGGCAGCTCCGGGCGCTGGAGCAGTTGGGCCTGGTCACGCGGGAGCCGGACCCGGCCGACGGCAGGGCCTGGCTCGTGCGGCTCACGGACGAGGGGCGGGCGCGGTTCCGCACGGTGCGCCGGGGGCGGCGGGAGCGGTACGTCCGGCAGCTCGCCGGGTGGGACCGGAACGAGGTCGCCGAGCTGGCCCGGCTGCTGCGGCAGCTCAACGCGCGGGCCGAGTTCTGACCCGCGGCCGCGGCAGGGGACGCAGCCGGGCCCACAGCCAGGGCCGCGGCCTGGGCCGCCGTCAGTGGCTAAGGCGCCTTGTCGGCCGCGGGCGGAGCGGGGGCGCACCCGAGGAGCGCGTCCGAGGAGATGTGCGCCAGGGGATGTGCGCGAGGAGGCGTGCGCGAAGAGGTGTGCGCGAAGAGGTGTGCGCGTGGGGCGTGCGCCCCTCGGGGCAGAGTGCCGTCACAGTTCCGCGTACACCACCGCCGCGTCGTCGTGCCGTTTGCCGCGCGGGTACGTCGTGCCGTCCGGGTCCGCCGCCTCCAACTCCCGTACACGCTCCACCAGTCCCCGCGGGCCGTCCTTGCGCAGGAGGGTGAAGCAGTCCGTCCAGTCGCCCTCCCGGAACGTCTCGACCCAGCGCCCGGCGCCGTCCGTGAGCGCGGCGAGGGCCGTGACGGCGGAGCGGGGCAGCTCCCCGGTGACCGCGCGGGCGGCGGCCGTGGGGTCGGCGGCGGCGGTGTAGAAGCCGCCCTCCGCGTTCCGCAGGGCCTCGACGGCGGCCGCGTACTCACGCCCCAGCGCCTGCCGTTCGGCCGAGCCGCGCGGCAGGGCCCGTACGGCGTCGCGCAGTTCGCGGACGGCGGCCGGCAGCTCGTCGAGGCGCCGGTCGAGGACCGGCTCGACCTCGCCGCCCGGGCCGGCCAGGAGCAGTGCCGAGTCGGACAGGACCAGGTGGGTGACGCGCTCCGCGTCCCACCGCGCGAGGACCACGGTTGCCTGCGGCGTTCGTGGGTGAGAAAGGTCACAGGTGTCACGGTGGGCGTCTGCTGTACGGGAGATGGCCTCGGCGAGGACCTCAGGGAGCGTCAGGTCCGGTCGTGAAACGGACAGTTCGCCCAGCGCGCCGCCCAGGCGCGCCGTGAACCAGGGGACGGAATGCAGACAGCCGACGGCGCCGGTCGGGGGTGTCACGCCGTCGAGCAGGACCAGTGTTCCGCCCTGTCCGGACGCGGGCAGCGCTACCGACGCGTAGTCCTCGTTGGGGCGTTCCGGGTCGCCGGGCTCGGTGGCCAGTTCGATGCGCATCCGGTCAGTCTGCCCGAGGCCGGGGGCGGGCCCGCGGGAGGGCGGGCGGGCGGCGCGGGGCGGTCCGGCGCGGTGGTCAGGGCGGTGGAAATCAGCCGGAACCAACGGCTCCGTCGGGGTGTGGCGGCGCATCCTGCCAAAGCCGACCACGGACGTCCAACCGGCCCACCGCCTGCGGCCCGGGCGGCGGGCGGTGTGACTTGCCCGCCAACTCCGGGACGGGGTTCACTCCTTCAGGTGGCCAGGCAGACGATGCGAGACTGCCGCGCACCGGCACTGGAATCGTCTGGCAAGGTCAGGGTCCGGGTCGGAGCGCTCGCGTTGACGGATCGTCACCGGGGCCCTAGGGCAGACGAAAACAGGAATGCGAGCACCGGTGCAAGAAATGCGGCCTCGGCGCGAAGGCAGCCAGCAGGCCCCGGGAAGGGCCAGACCGGGCGCGACCCCTCCCTCCGGTCCCTCCGGCCCCTCGACCTCGTCGGGGGCCGTCGCCCCGTCCGGGTCCTCCGCCTCCTCGGGGTCCCCCAGCCCGTCTCGGGCCTCCGCCCTGCCGGAGTCCTCCAGTCCGTCTCGGGCCTCCGCTCCGTCGGACTCCTTCAGTCCATCTCGGGCCTCCGCCCCGTCGAAGGCATGCAGTCCGTCCGGGACCTCCGCCCCGTCCGGGTCCTCTTCCTTGTCCGTCGGTAGCTCCCCGTCCGGAGCCTCCGCTGCGGCCGGGGCGTCTGACACGTCCGCAGCCCCTGCTGCATCGGAGCCCGGCGCCGCCGCTTCCGCTTCCGTGCCCGGGGAGCCGCAGGACCCCGCGGACGCGCGGCCCTCGGCGTCCTCGGCCCGTGCCGCCCGCGCGGCGCGAGCTGCCCGTGCGGCCCGAGCGGCCCGCGACGCCCAGAACCCCCGCACCCCCCAGGAGGGCGCCGCCGCGGGCAGCCCTGGGCAGACCACCGGCGTCCCCCAGCACGCCACCGGCCACAGCGCTCTCCCGGCCGCGTCCGCCCCCGCGCAGCACGCAACTCCGGCGAAGGACGCCACCCCGGCTCCGGCGAAGGGCACCGCTCCCGCGAAGGCCGCCACCCCGGCTCCGGCGAAGGGCACCGCTCCGGCGAAGGACGCCACTCCGGCTCCGGCCAAGGCCACCGCTCCCGCGAAGGGCACCGCCCCGGCTCCGGCCAAGGGCACGACCGCGGCTAAGGACGCCCCCGCCAAGGACGCCCCTGCCAAGGACGCCCCTGCCAAGGGCACCCCCCAGCCACCCCGCCCCCCCAAGGCCCGTGTCCGCAACCGGCTCATCGGGGCCGTCGCCGTGGTCGCCGCCGCCGTGGCAGGGGCCGGGGCGCCCGCGATCGTCGCCGCGTCCGGTGACCTGAACGACTCACAGAGCCTCGTCACGCTCTCCCAGCTGACCCGGCAAGCCCTCACGCTGAGCCACTCGCTGGCCGACGAGCGCGACGAGGTCACCGCCTACATCGCCGCCGGCTGCCCCGACGGCAAGGGGCCCTCCGAGAGCCGCGGCGCCCGCGTGGACCGGCAGATCGAGGAGCTGCGCGAGGCCGCCGCCGACGCGAACACCAACAGCTCCGTCACCTCCGGGCTCCGCCGCGACCTCGCGGGCCTCGCCGCCGTGCGCCGCTCCGCGCTCACCGGCAAGGGCAGTGCCCTGGACGCCCACAAGGCGTACGCCAAGGCCATCACCGAACTCCACGCCCTGACCCGCGAGCTGGCCGAGAAGCTGCCCCCGCGCGCGGGCTCCGGTGCCTACGCGCTCGCCGACCTCGACCACGCCGTCGACCAGGCGGGCGCCGCGCGCGGCCTGCTCCTCGCCGCCCTCGCCGTGCCGCGGGCCAGTGCGGGCGGCACCCTCGACCCGGTCACCGGGCTGCCCACGTCGGCCGCCGGCTCCGGCGCGGAGGACCGGCAGCGCGACGACCTCGCCGCCGCCGCGCAGCAGGCCCGCGTACGGGAGCTGGCCGCGCTCGCCGACTTCCAGGACGCCGCCCCCGACGCGGCCCGCACCGCCTACCAGACGGTGGTCACGGGCTCCGACGTGACCACCGCCGAGCAGTACCTGGAGCGCCTCACCGACCGGCCCGAGCTGTCCGCCGCCGACCAGCGCCTGGACCGCCGCAAGGTGGACACCGCCCTGTCCGCGCGTCTGGAGGCGATGCGCGGCGTCGAGAACGCGCTCGCCACCGACCGTACGAAGAGCCTCGCCGGGCTGCGCGACGACGACGTCACCGCCCTGGAGATCAGGATCGCGCTGGTCGGCGTGCTCCTGCTCGCCGCCGTCGGCGTGGGCATGGCGACCGCCCGCTCGCTCACCCGCCCGCTGGCCGCCCTGCGGCTCGGCGCGGCCCGGGTGGCGGGGGCGCCCGCGGCCGAGGAGCCGGTGCGGTTCACCGGCCGCGACGACGAGTTCGCCGCGGTCGTACGGTCCGTCAACGCGCTCCACGGTCACGCCGTCGCGCTCCAGGAGCGGCTCGGCACCCTGGAGGCGGACCGCAAGCACCTGATCGGGCAGCGCCAGACGATGGCCGACGCGCGCCAGGCGATGGCCGACGAGCGCGACGCGCTGCGCGCCGAGCTCACCGAGGCCGCCGCGCGCCTGGACCGGGCGCGCCGCGGCATCCAGGGCACGTTCGTCCACCTCACGCTGCGCACCCTCGGCCTGGTCGAGCGGCAGCTCGCGGTCATCGAGCACCTGGAGGAGCGGGAGCAGGACCCCGACCGGCTCGCCACGCTCTTCAAGCTCGACCACCTCGCCACCGTCACGCGCCGCCACAGCGAGAACCTCCTCGTCCTCGCGGGCGCCGACCACGGCCACCAGCACACGGGCCCGGTGCCGCTCGTCGACGTCGTCCGCGCCGCGGTCAGCGAGATCGAGCGGTACGAGCGCGTCCGCATCGCCGCGCTGCCGCCGGGCATCCACCTGGCGGGCTTCGCGGCGGACGACATCAGCCACCTGGTGGCGGAGCTGTTGGAGAACGCCACGTCGTTCTCGCCGCCCGAGGCCCCCGTCGAGGTGTCCGGCTGGCTCCTCGAGAACGGCGAGGTCATGCTCTCCGTGCAGGACGAGGGCATCGGCGCGGGCGTCGACCGGCTGCGGGAGCTGAACGCGCGGCTCGCCGAGTTCTCCGCCGACGACGCCTACGAGCACGAGAACGGTGACGGCCTCGGACTCGGCCTGTACGTGGTGGCCCGGCTCGCGGCCCGCCACGGGGCGCGGGTGCGGCTGCGCGAGCAGAAGCAGGGCGGTGTGGCCGCCGTCGTGGTGCTCCCCGCCGGCATCCTCACCGAACCGCCCGCGACGCCGTCGCCGTCCGGCGCGGTGCCTTCCGGTACGGCTGCCTCCGGTACGGCGCCCTCCGGCGAGGTGCCCTCCGGTGTGGTGCCCTCCGACGGGACGCCCTCCGACGAGGCGCCCTCCGGCCAGGCTCCCTCCGACGGGGCGCCCTCCGGTGTGGTGCCCCGCGCCGCCGTGCCCGCCGCCCGCGACGGCGAGCGGGACGCGACCCTGCCGCAGCCGCAGCCGCAGCCGCAGCCGCAGCCGCAGCCGCAGCCGCAGCCGCAGCCGCAGCCGCAGCTGGAGCCGGAGCCCGCGTCCGAGCCGGAGCCCGCGTCCAAGGCCGAGCCGGAGTCCGCGCCCGAGCCCGAGGCGGCGCCGGACCCGGACCCGCTGGTCGCGGCGGCCGAGACCGCCCTCGCCGAGACCACCATGGAACTCCTGCTCCCGGCCCTCGGCGGCGACCGCCCGCGGGAACCCGAGCCCGACCACGCCGCCACGCCCGAGGACGACCACCCCGGCCACCCCGGCCCTCCGGACGCCCCCCAGGCAGAGCAGCCGGAGGAACCGGAGCAGCCGAAGCCGCCGCGCTTCACCGCCAAGGGCCTGCCCAAGCGCACCCCGAGGACCAGCCCGCTCGCGGGCGCCGGGCCGGACAGGCCCGCGCGCCCCGGGGCCGTCGACGCCGAGGAACTGCGGCGCCGCCTCGGCGGCTTCCAGCGCGGCGCCGCGAGCGGCCGGCGCGACGCGGAGGCCGAACTCGCCGACACCACCGCCGGGACGCCCGCCACCACGGGCACCCCGGCGACCGCCCGCACCACCGCGACCACGGGCGGCGCCACCACCACGGGCGGCGCCACCACCACGGGCGGCGCGACCACCGCCCGCGACACCGCCACCGCGCCCGCAGCCGACGACACCACCGTGTCGGACGCCGTAGGCACCGCACATGCCGCAGACGTACCGGGGGACCCAGTCGAGGAGGCAAGCAGTTGACTGCGCCCATGCGCACACCCGGTTCTTCCGCCCGGACCGCGAAGCCCCAGGAGTCCGCTCCGCCCGGGGCCCCGGAAGCCGACAAGCCCGAGAAGGCCCCGCAGCCGCACGAGGCGTCCGGCCCCGCTCCGCACGACGCCCCCGCCCCCGCCGTGCACGGCCTGAGCAGTGAGGCCCGCAACCTCCACTGGCTGCTGACGAACCTCGTCGAGGAGGTCCCCGGCATCCGCTCGGTGGCCGTCGTCTCGTCCGACGGCCTGCTGCTGCTCTCCTCCGACCCCGACCGCAACGCCGAGCGCCGCCCGGCCCACCGCCCCATCGGCCCCCGCGGCTCCAGCGCCGACCTCGCCACCATCGTCTCCGGGCTCGGCAGCCTCACCCTCGGCGCGGCCCGGCTCATGGACGGCGGAACGGTCAAGCAGACGGTCGTCGCCATGGCCGAGGGCAGCCTCGTCGTGATGGCGATCAGCGACGGCTCCCTGCTCGGCGTGCACGCGGCGCCCGACTGCGACATGAGCGTCGTCGCGTACCACATGGCTCTGTTCGTGGGCCGCGCCGGACACCTCCTCACCCCCGAACTCCGCAGCGAGCTGCGGCAGTCGCACGGGGACGCCGGATGAGCGCGGGCGCGGCGGCCTCCGGGCTGCCCGTCCGGGGCGCCGACCGCAAGCCCGCCCGGGTGCGCCCGTACTCGCTCACCGGCGGACGTACCCGCTTCGGCCATGTGCTCCTCGTCGAGACGTTCGTGGCGGCCACCGCGGCGCTCGAAGCGGCGGGGGAGCGGCGCGAGGTGGGGCGCGGCGACGCGCCGGCCTCCCGGGTGATGCCGGAGCTGCGGGCGATCGTCGAACTGTGCCGCCGCATGCGTACGGTCGCCGAGGTGGCCGCACTCCTGAAGATGCCGCTCGGCGTGGTGCGCGTACTGCTCAGCGACCTCGCCGACCAGGGAAGGATCCGCGTGTACGGAACGGGCCACGGGCCCGGGCGCCCGGACCGCGCCGTGCTGGAAAGGGTGCTGCATGGGCTCCGCGGTCTCTGAGACCTCACCGTCACCGATCACGCAGGTCCAGGAGCTGCTCGACGGCGAGGAAGGCGTCCAGCCCTGGCAGTTGGAGCGCGACCGGGCGCCGCTCGCCACGAAGATCGTGGTCGCGGGCGGCTTCGGCGTGGGCAAGACGACGCTCGTCACGGCGGTCTCCGAGATCACACCGCTGCGGACCGAGGCGCTGATGACGCAGGCCAGCGCCGCGACGGACGACCTGAGCGCCACCCCGGCCAAGACCACGACCACGGTCGCGATGGACTTCGGCCGGATCACGCTGGCCGACGACCTCGTCCTGTACCTGTTCGGCACGCCGGGCCAGCAGCGCTTCTGGTTCATGTGGGACGACCTGGTGCGCGGCGCGATCGGCGGGGTCGTCCTCGCCGACACCCGCCGCCTGACCGACTGCTTCCCGGCGCTCGACTACTTCGAGAGCTGCGGGCTGCCGTGCGTCGTGGCCGTCAACCACTTCGAGGGCTCCGAGCGGTACGAGGCGGAGGACGTCCGCGAGGCGCTGACCGTGGCCGACCGGATACCCGTCCTGATCATGGACGCGCGCGAGCGGACCTCCGTGATCGACTCGCTGCTCGCGCTGGTGGGACACGTGCTGGACGAGACACCGCCCGACTGACGCCCGCCCCGGGCCCCGGCCCGCCCCGCGCCCCGACGGCACCCGGCACCGGCCCCACACCACGACACCGGCACGTCGCCACCCCACCACACCGCCACCCCACCACACCGGCCCGTCGCCACGTCGGCACGCCGCCACGTCGGTCCGCCGATTCGTACAGCGTTCAGTGAAGTGAAAGGACCCGCATGCGGAAGATACTCGTCGTCGGAGCCGGGCAGTCCGGTCTCCAGCTCGCGCTCGGACTCCAGTCGCGGGGGTACGAGGTCACGCTGATGACCAACCGCACGGCCGACGAGGTGCGGTCCGGGCGGGTGATGTCCACGCAGTGCATGTTCCACACCGCGCTCCAGCACGAGCGCGACCTGGGACTCAACTTCTGGGAGTCGCAGGCCCCGAGGATCGAGGGCGTCGGTGTCTCCGTCGCGGGCCCCGACTCCGGCCGGATCATCGACTGGGTCGGCAGGCTCGACGGCTACGCCCAGTCCGTCGACCAGCGCGTCAAGATGGCCGGCTGGATGGAGACGTTCGCCGGGCGCGGCGGCCAGCTCGTCGTCCACGGCGCGGCGGTCTCCGACCTCGACTACTTCTCCCGCACCTACGACCTGGTCCTGGTGTCGGCGGGCAAGGGCGAGCTGGTGTCGATGTTCGAGCGCGACGCGTCCCGCTCCCCGTACGACGCGCCGCAGCGGGCGCTGGCCGTCGCCTACGTCCACGGGCTCGGGCCGCGCCCCGAGCACCCCGAGTTCGACGCGGTCCGCTGCAACCTCGTGCCCGGGGTCGGCGAGCTGTTCGTGATGCCGACGCTCACGACGTCCGGCCGGGCGGACATCCTGTTCTGGGAGGGCGTCCCCGGCGGCCCCCTGGACGTCTTCCAGGGCATCAAGGACCCGCGGGAACACCTCGCCGTCACCCTCGACCTGCTGCGAAAGTTCCTGCCCTGGGAGTACGCGCGCGCCACGAAGGCCGAGCTGACCGACGCGGGCGGCACGCTCGCCGGGCGGTACGCGCCCACCGTGCGCAAGCCGGTCGGGCGGCTGCCCGGCGGTGGCCTGGTCCTCGGCGTCGCCGACGTGGTCGTCGCCAACGACCCGATCACCGGGCAGGGCTCCAACTCGGCGTCCAAGTGCGCGGCCTCGTACCTGGCGTCCATCGTGGCCCACGGCGACCGCCCGTTCGACGAGGCGTGGATGCAGGCGACGTTCGACCGGTACTGGGAGACGGCGCGGCACGTGACGAAGTGGACCAACGCGATGCTCGCGCCGCCGCCCGAGCACGTGCTCACCCTCCTCGGCGCGGCGGGAGGGCTCCAGCCGGTCGCCGACCGCTTCGCGAACGGGTTCAACGACCCCGCCGACTTCGAGGCCTTCTTCTACGACGCCGCCCTGACCGAGGCCTACCTCGCCGAGGTCGCCGCCCCGGCCGGGGCGTAGCAGGCCCGCCCCCGCCCGCCCGGCGCGCGGGGCGGGGCCGGGCGCGGGGTCACAGGACGGCGTCCGCCGCCGTCCCGGTGACCGGCGGCAGCTTGGGCGGGTGGTAGTCGGACACCGGCCGGGCCCTGGGGTCGGGCCGCACCGCCCCGAGGACCGGGTTCGTCGCGATCGGCGAGACCCGGACCCGGGTGCCGGGCCGAGGCGCGTGCACGACCTTCCCCTCGCCCACGTACAGCGCGACGTGGGTGGCCTTGGGGTAGTACACGACCAGGTCCCCGGGGCGCAGCCGGCTCAGCGGCACCCGCCGCAGTCGCGCCCACTGCTCCTGGCTGGTGCGGGGGATGTCCCGCCCGCCCGCGTCCCACGCGCGCTGCGTGAGGCCCGAGCAGTCGAACGACGCGGGCCCCTCCGCGCCCCACGCGTACGGCTTGCCGACCTGCTTCAGGGCGTACCGCACCGCCCGCGCCCCCTTGGCCGACGGCGCCCGGCCCGGCTCGGCCGTCCCGAGCGCCCCGGACGCGACCAGCCGCCGCTGGGCGGCGGACGTGCCGCGCCGCTCGGCCCGGGCGAGCGCGTCCAGCTCCGCGGCGGTGAGGGAGGCCAGCAGCTCCTCGACCTCGTGCAGCCGGGCCCGCACCCCGTCGCGGGCCTCCTGCTGGCGCCGGGCCAGGGACTCCTGCGCGCCGAGGGCGCGCCGGGCGGCCCGGGCGAGCGCCTCCGCCCTCCGCTCGCCCTCGGTGAGGCGGGCGACGGTGGCGGCCCGGTCGGCGGCGGCGCGCCGCAGCACGTGGCGCTGGTCGAGGGCGCCGCGCGGGCTGCGGGCCAGCAGCAGCCGGACGTAGGAGGAGATCTCCATGCTGCTGTTCTGGTACTGCTGCCGGGCGAGGCGGCCCGCGGCGCTGCGGCCGTCACGGGCCGCGGCACGGGCCGCGGCGAGGCGGCGGTTGAGGTCGGCGACCCGGCGGCGCTGCCCCGCGAGCTCCTCCTCGGTGGCGTTGTACGTCTCGGTGGACTCCTCGGCTTCCCGGTAGAGACGCTGAAGGTCCATCAGCAAGGCTGTCACCGAGCGCTTCTCGGGAGCGGGTACGGCGTGCGCCACGGGCAGCAGGGGGAGCGGGGCCACCAGGGCGGAGACCACGGAACCCGCGCACGCCCAGCGCAGCAACAGTCCTGACACCACATCACCTCCGGCGCGGGCCGGGCCGTCCGGCGCGCACCGTGAGCATCCGGCCGGGGCCGGGGGCCCGCCCGCCGGCGCTGAGCGGTCGGCCCAACGCCGTCACCCGAACCAGGGGCCCCCGGCGCGGCGGGTTGCGCCCGAACCGCGACGCTGTCTCACCCGCAGGGTGGGGGTGTCAGCCCGTCCGGCGTTTGAGGACGAGGCGCGGAGTGCCGACGAGGGGGGAGAGGGGCGCAGCCCCATACGACTCAGCCGTCCCCCCGCCCGGCCGGAGGGCCCGGCTTGGACCAGGGCCACTTCAGGTCCCGCAGCCCCCCGCCGTCCGCCCGGCCCTCGGCGTCGAACTCGTACCGCCAGCCCCCGTGCAGCCCGAACCGCTTCGCGGGCCCGGCGGGCACCCGCCGGTAGACGAGGACCGTGGGCTCGCCGCCCGCGTCGTCCGGGACGGGGACGCGGTAGACCTTGGGCGGGTGGCCGGTCGGGCCGAGCAGGACCGGGAGCACGCGGCCATCCAGCGGGCCGCCCACGAAGGGGGTGTCTTCACTCTTCACAGGGTCAGTGTGCGCCACCCCCGGGCGCGGGCCCGGCCACCATCCGGGCCGCGTCCGCCACCACCGGGAGCACCCGCCGCGCCAGCTCGCCCACCGGCCCGTCGGGGCTCTCCAGGGCGAGGGCGTCCCGCACCACCTCCGCGGTCTGCGGATCGCGCCCGGCAGCCGCCGCGAGCTGGGCCACGAACTGCTCCACGAGCAGGTCCCGCAGCTCGTCCAGCGGCGGCTGCTTGTCCTCGTCGAGCCAGATCAGCGAGGCCGCCTCGACGGCGGTGACCCACATCCGCACCGTGGTGCGCAGCCGCGGCCCGGGTGCCTCGTCGAGGTCCATGTGGGACAGGATGTGCGCGAGGGCCGACCGGCGGACGCGGTCCACTATGGCCGTCGTACGGGAGGTCTCCACGACGCTGCCGCCCTGGAGCAGCGCGCTGAACCCGGCGTCGTGCTCGTCGACGAACGCCAGGTACCGGTCCAGGGCCCGCCCCAGGCGCCGCGTCAGCGGGCCGTCCTGCGGCTCGGCGAAGCACTGCTCCAGCTCCTCGGCCGCGGTCCGCAGCGCGGCCTCGTACAACTGGAGCTTGCCGCCGGGGAAGTAGCGGTAGACGAGGGGGCGCGACACCCCGGCCGCCTCCGCCACGTCGTCGAGGGACACCTCGTCGGGCGCGCGGTGCGCGAACAGCGACAGGGCGGCGTCGAGCAACTGGCGCCGCCGCTCCTCGACGCTCAGGCGCCGGTAGGCGCGGGCGGGGCTGACGGCTGCGGTCATGTCCCGCAGCGTAACCGTGCCGTCGCCCGGGCGGGCCCGGCCCGGCGCTACGCCAGCAGTCCGGAGGACTTCCACAGCCTGCGGCCCACGCCGCGCAGCACTCCGATGTCGTCGAGGAAGTCGGTCAGGCGCCTGGCGCCGCTCTGCATGACCTCGCGGCGGTGGCCGCTCGCTTTGACCTGGGCGAGCGCCTCGCGGCGGTCCAGGCCCACGTCCGAGTAGACCCGCGGGTTGACGAAGGCCACGGAGAAGACGCGGGCCGCCTCGCCGGAGCTGATCCGGGTCAGCTCGCGCTCCCAGCGCGGGGCGGTCACCATCTGGCGGCGCAGCTCCTCGCGCGCGTACCGCACGTGCCGGGCCTCCTCCACGACGTGGATGCGGGTGACGCCGCGCACCAGCGGCTGCACCCGCTCGTCGGGGAAGGTCAGGCGCTGCATCCAGTCGAGGATCTCCTCGCCGAGCAGCGTGCACGCGAACGAACCGGGCGTGGTGGAGACGGTCTTGAGGACGCGGGCGAGGTTGTGGTTGAGGCGCGTCACCGGGTACGTGGGCGCGCCGCCCTTCTGGATCATGCGGGCGAACATCATCGAGTGGCGGCACTCGTCGGCGATCTCCGTGAGCGCGTACCGCACGTGCGCGCTGGTCACGGACTTGTCGTAGATGTGCCGGACCAGGAGCTGCATCAATATGATCTCGAACCATATGCCGAGCGAGGCGAGCGACGCCGCCTCGTGCCGGGCGAGGTCGAAGCGCTGCTCCTCGGACATCCGCTTCCACAGCGGGGTGTCGTAGAGGGAGACGAGCTCCGGCGGCCAGAACCACTTGCCGTCCTCGACGGGGGCGTCCCAGTCGAGCTCGGTGTCCGGGTCGAAGGAGTGCCTGGCGGAGGACTCAAGGAGCCGTAGGGCCACTTGTTCGCGGTCCTTGAGCACGCCCAGCGCGTCCCGCAGACCCGTGAGTTCGCCGTCCTCGGTCACGGTGGTCATGACGTACTCCTGCTCGTCGTGTGCTGTCGGGTGCTGTCGTGTGCTGTCGGGGTGGGTCGGGGGTGGGGCGTGTGCAGTGGGGTGAGCCGGGTGCCGCCCGTGGCGGGTTACCGGCGGTCACGTCTTATGAGACTGCTTGTCAGTAAGGCCGTCAATCCCCCACGCGCAACTTGTTGACCGCTCGTCTACCACCGTGTGAGCCTGCCAACTGTTCACCTTTCCGCGGCGGTTGCGACGACCACGGGCCGCCGAGAGCCGTGAGGAGCCGTCCGTGTCCACACGCGATCTGTACGCCAAGGCTCAGCAGGACCTCACCTGGCAGGTGCCCGCCACCGGAGCGGCCCGCTTCAGCTGGGAGTACGACCAGGGCCGCGAACGCCTCCTGAACCTCTACCAGAAGGGCAAGGACAAGCAGTGGGACGGCGCCAAGCGCATCGACTGGGACCTGGAGGTGGACCCCCTCGACCCGCTCGGCACCCCCGACGAGGCCATGACCCTGTACGGCACCCGGCACTGGGACCGGATGTCCCCGCGTGAGCGCGGCGAACTGCGCAAGCACTACGCCTCCTGGCAGTTCAGCCAGTTCCTGCACGGTGAGCAGGGCGCGATGGTCTGCGCCGCCCGCATCGTGGAGTCCGCGCCCGACCTGGACGCGAAGTTCTACTCCGCCACCCAGACCATGGACGAGGCCCGGCACGCCGAGATCTACGGCCGCTTCCTGCACGACAAGATCGGCATGCTCTACCCCGTCAACGACAACCTCCAGGCGCTGCTCGGCGACACCCTGCGCGACTCCCGCTGGGACATGCCCTACCTGGGCATGCAGGTCCTCATCGAAGGCCTCGCCCTCGCCGCCTTCGGCATGATCCGCGACACCACGGACAAGCCCCTGCCGCAGCAGATCCTCGCCTACGTCATGCAGGACGAGGCCCGGCACGTGGCCTTCGGGCGGATGGCCCTGCGCGACTACTACAAGCAGCTCACCGACGCCGAACTGCGCGAGCGCGAGGAGTTCGTCATCGAGGGCTGCTACCTGATGCGCGACCGGCTGCGCGGCGTCGAGGTCCTGGAGAACTTCGGCATACCGAAGCAGGAGGCCGAGGAGTGCAGCGAGCGCTCCGAGTACCTCCAGCTCTTCCGCAAGCTCCTGTTCAGCCGCATCGTGCCCTGCGTCAAGGACATCGGCCTGTGGGGCGAGCGCCTCCAGCGGGCCTACGTCGACATGGGCGTCCTGGAGATGGGCGACTCCAGCCTCGACCTGCTGATGGCCCAGGACGAGGAGATCGCCGAGAGGCTGGACGCGGAGCGGTTCGCCGCGGAGGAGCGCCTGCGCGTGGCGGAGGTGGACGAGGCCGTCGCCGCCGGGCGCGCTGCCGACTGACGCACCCGCCCCCTACCCGCCGGTGGGCCTCTGCCCGCCGGTGGGCCTCTACCCGCCGGTGGGCCCCTGCCCTCCGGAGGGCCCGTACCCGCCGGAGGCCGCCCCGCCCCTCGCCGCCAGGGCGGCCCGCATGACCTCGCGGGCGATCGGCGCCGCGCTGCCGCCGCCGCTGATGTCCGCGCGGTCGGCGGCCGCGTCCTCCACCACCACGGCCACCGCCACGGCCGCCTCCACCTCGCGCGGTCGCTGCGCCCACGAGACGAACCACGCGTAGGGCGTGCCCGTGTTGCCGAACCCGTGCTGCGCGGTGCCGGTCTTGCCGCCGACCGTCACCCCGGGGATCGCCGCGTTGCCGCCCGTGCCCTCCTCGACGACGTCCGTCATCAGCTCCCGCAGCCGCGCCGCCGTCCGCGGGCCCATGGCCTGGCGCAGCGTCCGCGACGCCGTCGCGCCCACCGTGTCGCCCGACCCGGTGGTCGTCCGGTCCACCAGCCGGGGCGCCTTGACGTAGCCGCCGTTGGCGACGGCCGCCGCGACCATCGCCATCTGGAGCGGCGTGGCCCGCGTGTCGTACTGCCCGATGGCCGAGAGCGCGAGCTGCGCCCGGTCCACCGTGGTGGCGAAGGTGCTGGTGGCGACGGCCGACGGCACGGTCGGCCCCGGCGTGTTGAAGCCGAACCTCCTGGCGGCCCCGGCCATCGTGTCCAGGCCCGCGTCGGCGCCCAGCTTGGCGAAGACGGTGTTGCACGACCACTGGAAGGCGTACCGCAGGCTGGCGTCCTCGCAGCCGGAGACCTCGTTCGACAGGCGCGTCGCGGTGCCGGGCAGCGTGTACGGGTCGGGAGAGTCCGTCGGCGCGTCCAGGTCGGTCACCAGGCCGGAGTCGAGCGCGGCCGCCGCCGTGACCACCTTGAACGTCGAGCCCGGCGGGTACGTCTGCCGCAGCGCGCGGTTGAGCATCGGCTTGCCGGGGTCGGCGTTGAGCCGCTCCCAGGCCCCGGTCACCCCGGCGCCCGTCCCGGCCAGCCGCCCGGGGTCGTACGACGGGCTGGACACCAGGGCGAGGATCCTGCCGGTGCCCGGTTCGAGCGCGGCGACGGCGCCCTTCCTGCCGCCGAGCCCGGCGTAGGCGGCCCGCTGCACGGCCGCCCGGACGGTGGTGGCGACGTCGCCGCCGGGGCTCCGTGTGCGGGTGAGGTCGTGCCAGAGCGGCAGCGGCGCGAGCATCGGGTCGGTGCCGGAGAGCAGCGCGTCCTCGGCGTGCTCCAGGAACGTGGTGCCGTACACCTGCGAGGAGAAGCCCGTCACCGGCGCGTACAGCGGGCCGTCGCGGTACGTCCGCTCGTAGCGGAGCATCTCGCCGGTGTCCGCGGAGCCGGTGACCGGGCGGCCCTCCACCAGG
Source organism: Streptomyces sp. CC224B (assembly GCF_030010595.1). Lineage (NCBI taxonomy): Bacteria > Bacillati > Actinomycetota > Actinomycetes > Kitasatosporales > Streptomycetaceae > Streptomyces > Streptomyces sp. CC224B. The sequence goes on from NZ_JASCXL010000004.1 coordinate 96,230, forward strand.
ATGTCGCCGCGCGGCTGGTGGAAGCGCTCGATGGCCCGGCGGCGGTTGGCGGGGTTCTCGTCGTAGGTCTCGGCGTCGAGGACCTGCACGCGGGTGGCGTTCACCAGCAGGGCCACGAGCAGCAGCGCGCAGAAGGCCGCGGCGTGCCGGATGTACCGGCTCACGCGGCACGCTCCCCGGGCCGCGGCGGCCCGGCGTCCTGCCCGGCGCGGTCCCCGGCGGGCGGCTGGGAGCGGGCCGAGTCGCTGAGCCGGATGAGCAGCGCCACGATGATCCAGTTGGTCACCACGGACGAGCCGCCCTGGGCGAGGAACGGCATCGCCATGCCGGTCAGCGGGATGAGCCCGGTCACGCCGCCCGCGATGACGAACACCTGGAGCGCCACGATCGAGGCGAGCCCGATCGCGAGCAGCCGCCCGAAGGGGTCGCGCAGCACCAGACCGGTGCGGTAGCCGCGCTCCACGAGCAGCGCGTAGAGCAGGAAGATCGCGGTGAGCCCGGCGAGCCCCAGCTCCTCGCCCGCCGTCGCCAGGATGAAGTCCGACTTCGCGGCGAAGCCGATCAGGATGGAGTCGCCGTGCCCGAGCCCGGTGCCGAGCAGCCCGCCCGCCGCGAAGGCGAAGAGCGACTGGGCGAGCTGGTTCGGCCCCCGGCCCGCCTCGATGGAGGCGAAGGGGTGCAGCCAGTCCTGCACCCGGCCGTGCACGTGCGGCTCCAGCGAGCCCACGGCGTAGGCGCCCGCCGCGGCGAGCAGCAGCCCGACCGCGATCCAGCCGGCGCGGCCCGTGGCGACGTAGAGCAGGATCACGAAGAGTCCGAAGAAGAGCAGCGAGGTGCCGAGGTCGCGCTCCAGGACCAGGACGCCGACGCTCAGCAGCCAGATCGTGACGACCGGCCCGAGCACCCGCCCGGTGGGGAGCTGGACGAACCTCCACAGGGTGCGGCCGGTGGTGGTGAGCGCCGCCCGGTTGGCCGCGAGGTAGCTGGCGAAGAACACCGCGAGCAGGATCTTCGCGAACTCGCCCGGCTGGATGGACAGGCCGCCGGCCCGGATCCAGATGCGGGCGCCGTTCACCGCCGGGAAGAAGATCGGCACGATCATGAGGACGAGGGCCGCGACGACCGACAGGTACGCGTACCGCCGCAGCAGCCGGTGGTCGCGCAGCGCCACCACGACCGCCACGCACAGCCCGACGCCGACGGTGGACCAGACGAGCTGGGGCGGCGCGGCCCGGTCGCCGGGCGTCTCCAGGTCGAGCCGGTAGATGAGGACGAGCCCGAGGCCGTTGAGCAGCACCGCGATCGGGAGCAGCAGCGGATCGGCGTACGGGGCCCGCAGCCGCACCGCCAGATGGGCGAGGAGCGCGAGGAGCCCCAGCCCGGCGCCGTAGCCGACGGCGCCGGGCGGGACCGAGCCGCTCCTGGCCAGGCCCACGTCGCAGTAGCCGTAGACCGGGAGCAGGACGGCGGCGACGGTCAGGGCGAGTTCGGTGCCCCGGCGTCGCGGGACGCGGACCTCCATGACCGGAACGTAGCAAGCTCCGGGCGTGATGTCCGGTTATGCCCCGCCTGTGCGCCGACGGCTCAGCACCAGTGCGGCGCCTTGCCGATGGTGGAGATGTAGTGCGCCGAGCCCCAGGCCCAGGTGCCGTCCGTGAGGAGGTACCAGTGGTTGTTGCCGTGCACGTTGCCGCCGCGGATCTTGCAGTGGATGTGCACGACCTTGCCGTACGGCTCGTGCCGGACGACGCGGCTGCCCCGCATGGGCCGGTCGCGCAGGAGCAGCCCGGACTTGGCGGTGACCTTGCCCTTGTAGACGCGGGGATGCTCGTTGCCGCCGTCGGAGGCGAGCGCGGGGGCGGCGGCCAGCGTGGTGACGGCGACGGCGCCGCCGGCGGCCGCGACGGCGAGGCGGGTGGCGAGGGAACGAGGGCGAAGACTCATGCGGGGCCTCCTGTTGTGAGGGAAACGGGCGTGCGGAACGGCCGGTTCATAGGCCGCGATTCACGCTAGGAGTGACAGGAGGGGTCCGCAAAAGGTCACGTACGGACAGGTGGTGGCGTCAGGCGATCAGCGGTGTCGGGCGTCCGGCGCCCGGGGCGGTGGGGGCGTCAGGCGTGGCCCTCGTCCGGGGTGCCGCCGGAGGCCTCCTCGCCGCCTGGGGGCTCCTTGCCGCGGGAGGGCTCCTCACCGCCGGCGGCCTCCTCGCGGCCGGGGGCCTCCTCGCCGCCGGAGGGCTCCTCGCCGTCGGGCAGGATCAGCGTCGCCACCGCGCCGGGGCCGTCGGCCGCGTTGGTGAACGTCAGCACGGCCCCCACCACCTGCGCCTGGCCCAGCGCGATGGTCAGACCGAGGCCGTGCCCCTTGCTCGTGCCCTCCGTGCGGAACCGCTGGGGCCCGTGCTCCACCAGGTAGTCCGGGAACCCCGGCCCGTGGTCCCGTACGGTGATCACCGGCCCGTCCACGGTCAGGACCACCGGCGGGGCGCCGTGCTTGAGCGCGTTCGCGACGAGGTTGCCGAGCACCCGCTCCAGGCGCCGCCCGTCGGTGTCCACCACCAGGTCGCGTACGACGACCAGCTCCACCGCGGCGCCCGGGACCCGCACCATCCGCACCACCCGCTCCGCCAGGGGAGCGAGCCGCACCGCGTCCAGGTCCACGCGTTCGGTGCGCGCGTCGAGGCGGGAGATCTCCAGGAGGTCCTCGGTGAGCGTGCGCAGCGCGGCCACCCGGTCCCGGACCAGCTCGGTGGGGCGGCCCGGCGGCAGCAGTTCGGCCGCCGCGTGCAGCCCGGTCAGCGGGGTGCGCAGCTCGTGCGCCACGTCCGCGGTGAACCGCTGCTCGCTCAGGAGCTTGCCCTGGAGGGAGGAGGCCATCGTGTCCAGGGCGCCGGAGACCGTGGCCACCTCGTCCTGGTGGCGGTCGGGGTCGCGGGTGCGCGGGTCGTTCACCCGCGCGTCCAGGTCGCCCGCGCTGATCCGCCGCGCCACCCGCGCCGTCAGGTGCAGCCGCCGCGTCACCCGCGTCACCGCGAACGAACCGACCAGCAGCGTCGCCCCGATCGCGAGCACGGACGAGCCGAGGATCGCCCGGTCGAGGCCGTCGATGGTGCGGGCGCCCTGCGCGTAGTCGACCTGCACGGCGATGGCCCGGCCGCCGTCCGCGGGCCCCGCCGCCCACACCGTGGGTGTCCTGTCGTGGTCGCCGACCATCGTGCCGCGCTCCCCGGCCACGGCGAGCTCGCGCAGCCGGCGCGGCAGGTCCGGCGGGTCGATGCCCGCGCCCGGGCCGAGGCGCCCGCCCGCCTCGTACTGCTCGGTGGCGTCGTCGAGCCGGGACAGGGCGCGGTCGCGGGCCTGGCCCACGGTCTGGTTGGTCACCGCGACGTGCACGAGGACGCCGAGCAGCGCCGCCAGCGCGCAGCACATGCCCGCGATGAACGCCGCGGCCTTCCACCGCAGCGTCGCGGTCCAGGCGGGCGGGCGCAGCGGCAGCCGGGGGCGGCGACGGGCGCGGTCGCCGGTCATGAGCCCGCGCCGGGGGAGTCGCCGGAGCCACCGGACCCGCCGGAACCACCGGAACCGTCCGAGCCGCCGGGCCCGCTGGAGTCGTCCGGGCCGTCGGAGCTCGGCCGGTCGCCCGCGCTCGGCCCGGGCGCGGGGTTCTCCCGGCCGGGGTCCTCGGTCAGCTCCGGCACCGGTGCCGGTGCCGGTACCGGGCTGCGGGCACCCTCGGGCCGCGGCGCGTCCGACGAGCGCAGGAACTCGTCGCGCGTCGGCAGCATCGCGCGCTGGTGCCGGTCCCAGGACCAGGCCGTGCGGTACTCGTAGCCGGGGATGTCGGAGACCGCGCGGAGCACCAGGTCGCGCCCGGCGAGCTCCACGCCGAGCACCGCGTCGGAGGTGCCCATGATCTGCGTCAGGTGCCCCTTCTCCATCGCGTAGACGCGGATGGCGAGCTGCTCCTCGGGCATCCGGATGCCGACGACCACGTCGTCCTTCCCGTCACCGGTGAAGTCGCGGTAGTACGCCTTGAGGACCGGGCACTCCTTGCCCTTCCTGCCGCAGTCGCGCAGGGCTTCGGCGGTCTCCTTGTACAGCGCGGACGGGCCGGTGTAGTCGTCGGGGTGCGCGGCCGCCTGCGCCTTCACGATGTCGACCGGGTCCACCTTGCGCAGGTCGCCGCCGGGCACCTCGACGCCGTCGACCTCCTCGGTGTCCGCGTTGCCGTAGTCGCCGACCGGCGAGGAGGCGGGCGGCAGGTCCGGCCACAGCCGGGTGGGCCCCACGGCCGTCGGCGTGGCGCCCGCGCTCCGCAGGTCGCCCGGGTCCCCGCAGCCCGCGGCGAGCGCGGCCGCGGCCAGCGCGAAGACGCCCGTGGCGAGCGCGCGGCGCCCGCGGGACCCGGACGCGCGCGGCCTGCGGCTGCGGTTCAACTGCACTCCTGCTTGCCGTGGGGCGGCGGTGATGGTGGTGACGACGGCAGTGATGGCGAGGGCGGTGACGGTGGTGACGGCGGTAGTGGTGACGGTGACGGCGGTGGTGACGGCGGTGGCGTGGTCGGTGCGGTGACCGTCCCGCGCCGGGCCGCCGCAGGTCAGCGGGTGCGGCTCGGGCCGGTCGGTCGCCCCGTACACCTTATGGGGTGGAAAGTCATCCTTGCCGAGTCACCGGCCGCCACGGCCCGCCCACCGGCCCCCGCGGGCGCGCCCCGTCCGCCGCTCAGCCCCCGGTACGCCCGTGGCGGCGCACCGCGAAGCCGAGCCCGGCGGCGCCCGCGGCGGCCATGGCGCCGCCCGCCGCGAGGAGCGCGGGGCTGCCCGCCTCGCGGAGACCGTGGGCATGGCCTTCGGGGGTACGGGAGGGCGCAGTTCCGGTTCCCTCGGGGGTGGTGTGGGCCCCCGCCGGGGAGGCGGGGGCCGGGGGAGCGGGCGCGTCGGCGAAGGCGCCGGCGGCGGGGGCGAGCAGCGCGCCGCCCGCGAGCGCGGTCACGGCGACGGCACGCAGGACGGCGGCGGGGAGACGGGGGTGGCTCACGGTACGTTCCTTGCGCTCGTGCGGTCGGCTCCGTCACCCGGGAGGGCGGCCGGGAGGGCGGTGGCCCCGGTGACGGCTACGACGCTAAACGCCCGCCGTTGCGGTGGTCCGGCGAGTGTGTAACAGGGCGTCATAGCTGCGCGGGCGGCGCCGTCACGGGGCGCGCGGGACGCGCGGGACGGCGCGTACGGGCCCGGCCCGGCGGGGCGGGGCCCGGGCGGCGGGCATCAACTTCCTTGCGGCGCCGACGGCTTCTTGCCGGAGCCGCGTCCGGGCTGTTCCCATGGTCATGGGGTGATGGGGATGAGCGCATTGCGTGTCGTACCGGCGTTCCGACACGGCCAGGAGCGGCTCTACGTCTGCCGGGCGGACGGCAGGAACGTGGCGTGGTTCGACCGCGACACCGCCCGCGTGAACCTGCTCAGCACGGACGAGGAGGCGGACGTCCTGGACGCCCTCGCCCCCTTCCTCACCGGGAACGTCACGGTCGGGCCGCCACCGGTGCCCACCCCCGCCGAGCTCGCCCGGCTCGCCCTGCACCCGGACGACGACCTCGCGCCGAACCGGCCCGGCGAGGCTCTGCGCGTCTCGCTCGAACGCGAGCCGCCGTCCGCCCGCCGCCTTCGGTCCGACCCGCGCAGCCGCGCGCTCGCCGCGGAGAGTGCCGTCGGCGAGGCGCTCGACCGGCTCGACGGGGCCGGCTGGCACACCCTGCACTCCATCGGCCTGCCCGGCGGCGCCCGCATCCACCACCTGCTCATCGGGCCCGGGGGGCTCTTCTGCGTCCGGGCGGTGCCCGCGCGGCGGCAGCGGGTCCGCGTCGCCGACCCGATGGTCGCGGTCGGCAGGGACCGGCCCGCGCCCCTGCTGCGGGAGCTGCGCGCCGACGCCGCCCGCGCCTCCTTCGCCCTCACCGCGGAGGTGCGGCCCGTGCTCGTCCCCGTGGGCGCGGTCCTCGTGGACGCGCCGGAGCCGCCCCGGGAGGTACGGGTCCTCGCCGAGCCGGAGCTGTCCGCGCTGGCCCGGGCGGGCGGTGTGCTGAAGCCGGCGGACGTGGAGGCCCTGCACGCCCTGGCCCGGGACCGCCACACCTGGCATCGGGTCTAGTAGGCGAGGCCCCCCTCTCCCGCCCACCCACCCGTGCCACCCGGCTCCGTCCGCCCGACCCCGACGCCAGCGCCTCCCCACCGTCGTCCGTTCCTTCCCACCCACCCACCCGTGCCACCCCGGCTTCGACCACCCCTGTGGGCAATCGTCCCGCTGGGCGGGACGGGTGGGCACAGGCCAAGTGCCGAGCAACCGTCCAGCTCAGGCCGCACCGGTGGGCAACCCCCGCGCCATCTCCGGATCGAACAGCGGCGCCAGCAGATCCCCGTCCCGGCGGAGCCGGGACGGCATGTCGGAGGCCTGGAAGACCAGCAGCCCGGGGTCCCCACGGGACAGGCAGCCCTCCACCTCCGCCCAGGTCACCGGAGCCGACACCGTGGGCTCCGCCCGCGCCCGCAACGTATAGGGCGTAGCCGTCGTCTTCGCCGCCGCGTTCTGGCTGAAGTCCACGAACACCTTCCCCGGCCGCAGGCTCCGCGTCATCCGGTGCACCACCAGCTCCGGAAGCTCCCGCTCCGCCGTCACCGCGAGCCGCTTCGCGTACGCCGTCACCTCCGCGGACGCGACCGGCACCAGCGGCACGAGCAGATGCAGCCCCTTGCTCCCGGACGTCTTCGCGTACACGGAGAACCCGTCGGCGACCAGCCGCTCCCGCAGCCACAGCGCCGCCTCGCACGCCTCCACCACCGTCGCCGGCGGCCCGGGGTCCAGGTCGAGCACGAGCCGGTCGGCGAGGCCGGGCGCGTCCGCCTGCCACTGCGGCGTGTGGAACTCCGTCACCAGGTTCGCCGCCCACATCAGCGTCGCCAGGTCCTGTACGACGATCTGCCGCACCGGCCCCTCCGACCGCGGCACCTCGGCCGTCCGCACCCAGTCGGGGGTACCGGGCAGCACGTTCTTGGTGAAGAAGCGCTGCCCCTCGGGCCCGTCCGGGAAGCGCAGGAACGACACGGGCCGGTTGCGCAGGTGGGGGAGCAGCGCGTCCGCCGTGGTCGCGTAGTAGTGCAGGACCTCACCCTTCGTGAAGCCGCTCTCCGGATACAGCACCTTGTCGAGGTTGCTGAGCGCGAGCCGTCGGCCCTCCACCTCCGTGATGGGCGTCATACGATGAGAATCCCACGAATCGCGGCAAACCGTGGCGAAAGGTGCACCACATGCGGTCCATATGGAACGGCGCCATCTCCTTCGGCCTGGTCAGCATCCCGATCAAGCTGGTGAACGCCACGGAGAACCACGCGGTCTCCTTCCGGCAGATCCACACCGAGGACGGCGGCCGCATCCGCTACCGCAAGGTCTGCGAGCTGGAGGACCGCGAGGTGTCGTCCGACGAGATCGGCAAGGGGTACGAGGACGCCGACGGCTCGATCATCCCGATCACGGAGGACGACCTGGCCTCGCTGCCGATCCCGACCGCGAAGACCATCGAGATCGTCTCGTTCGTCCCGGCCGACCACATCGACCCGCTCCAGATGAGCACGGCCTACTACCTGGCCGCCAGCGGGGCCCCGGCCCTGAAGCCGTACACCCTGCTGCGCGAGGCCCTCAAGCGCAGCAAGAAGGTCGCCATCGCGAAGTTCGCGCTGCGCGGCCGCGAACGCCTCGGCATGCTGCGCGTCGTCGACGACGTCATCGCCATGCACGGCCTGCTCTGGCCGGACGAGATCCGCGCCACGGACAGCGTCGCGCCCGAGACCGACGTGCAGGTGCGGGAGGCCGAGCTCGACCTCGCCGACGCCCTGATGGACACCCTCGGCGAGGTCGACATGGACTCGCTGCACGACGACTACCGCGAGGCCGTGGAGGAGATGATCGCCGCCAAGCTCGATGGCGGTACGACCACCGCCCCGGCCCCCGCGGAGCCGCGCGGCGGCAAGGTCATCGACCTGATGGCCGCCCTGGAGAGCAGCGTGCGCGCCGCGCGCACGGCCCGCGGCGAGGCGGAGGGCGCGCCGGAGGCCGAGGTCACGGACCTCCCGGCCCGCCGCACCAGGACCGCGTCCGCGTCCCGGAAGTCCGCCCCCGCGACCCCCAAGCAGGTCGGCGGCAAGAAGTCCACGGCGGCGAAGAAGGCCACGGCCGCCGCCCCGAAGAAGAGCACGGCCAAGAAGAGCGCCGCGAAGAAGGCGACGACCGCGGACCGTTCGCCCGCTCCGAAGTCGACCGCCAAGTCCACGGCGAAGAAGACGACGGCGAAGAAGTCGACCACGACCAGAAAGACGACAGCGAAGCGCAGAGCATCCTGACGCCCGCACCCTCTCCGGGGAGGGTGCGGCAGCCCCTCCCGGGGAACAACTCCCCGCCTGGAACGAACGTTCTATCAAGTCGCAGAACAGATACAGACAAGGCCCCGGTCGCTCACCCCGCCTCCCCGCACACCGTCACCGCGAACAGCCCCACCTCCTCGCGCCTGCTGCGTACGTTCCCGAAGCCCGCCTCCCGCGCCCAGCCCTCCGTCAGGGCCACGTTCCGGCACTTCATCACCCACGGCCGCCCCTCCCGGTCGGGCAGCACGTTGGCGATGAGTTCGAGCTGCGGGTGCCGGGTCTGGGTGGTGCAGACGAGGACGCCGCCCGGGGCGAGCAGCCCCCGCAGCCGCTTGAGGGAGGCGCGGACGGTGTCGTCGTCCAGCAGCAGCTCGTACAGGCCGCAGACGACGATGACGTCCGGCGCCCCCGCCGCCGGCGGCTCGGGGTCGAAGGCGTCCCCCGTCTCGTACGAGACGTTGGTGAGCCCCCGCGCCCGCGCGAGCGCCTCGCCCTGCCGCAGCCCCGCCGCCGCCAGGTCGCGGCACACCACCCGCACCCGCTCCGGCCCGTACGCGGCGGCCACGTCCTGGAGGTAGCGGCCGGGCCCTGCGGCCACGTCGAGGACCCGGACCGGACGGCCGGGGCGCGCGGCGACCTGGTCCCGCAGCACGCGCTGGAGGAGGCGGGCCCGGGCGCGGACGGCGCGCCAGCCGACGGCGTTCAGATAGACGCGGTCGACGAGCCGGCCGACGCCGAACGCGCCGCGCGCCCGGTTCACGTACACGTAGTCGAGCATCGTGCCGCTGTCGAAGCCGTGCCGGAAGCCGACGCGGATGCCTTCGGAGGTCCGCCCCACCGTGCGCAACAGGCCGCGCAGCACCGCCCACTTGAGGCTCCGCGGGGGCGGCGGGGATGGCAGAGGTGTCGTCATGCGCGCAAGCGTGACCGCGCGGCGGGCCACCGGCCATCCGTACGGATACTCAGACCCGCCCACGTACATCCGGCGGGCAACGAGGGAAACGAGGAAGGGGCAGGAGGAGCCGGAGGCCGGAGTCAACGACCGCGCCGCACGGGACGATTGCTAGGTTGTACGCAATTCAAGCAGGTAGGCAGGCAGCCCAGGCAAGGCCCGGCCCGCACCCGGGCCGGGCCCACGCACCGCAGGAGGTCCCGTGACCGGTTCCGCTTCCGACCCCAGACTCGACTCGTCCGCGGAGATCCGCGCCCGGATCGACACGAGCAAGCCGCACTCGGCGCGCTTCTGGAACTACTTCGTGGGCGGCAAGGACAACTACGAGAAGGACCGGGAGCTCGGCGACGAGATCAAGGAGATCTTCCCCGGCCTCGTCGACGTCGCGCGCAACAGCCGCCAGTTCCTCGGCCGCGCGGTCCGCCACCTGGCGGGGGAGCAGGGCATCCGCCAGTTCCTCGACATCGGCACGGGCCTGCCGACGGCCGACAACACCCACGAGGTCGCCCAGCGCGTCGCCCCGGACGCCCGCATCGTCTACGTGGACAACGACCCCCTGGTCCTCGCCCACGCCCGCGCTCTGCTGACCAGCACGCCCGAGGGCGAGACGGCGTACATCGACGCGAACATGTACGAGCCGGAGGCGATCCTCGCGGAAGCGGGGAAGACCCTGGACCTCTCCCAGCCGGTGGCCCTCATGATCCTGAACACCCTGGGCCACGTCTCCTCGTACGACCAGGCCCGCGACCTGGTCAACCGCCTGATGGCCGGCCTGCCGTCCGGCAGCTACCTGGTGATCAGCGACTCGACGTCCACCAGCGAGGGCATGATCGCGGCGTCCAACGCGTACAACGAGAGCGGCGCGATCCCGTACCACGTCCGCACCGTCGAGGAGATCACCGGCTTCTTCGACGGCCTCACCCTCACCGACCCCGGCGTCACCCAGGTCACCCGCTGGCGCCCCGACGGGACGACCGACACCACCACCGCGGTCGACGCGTACGCGGGTGTGGGCCGCAAGCCCTGACCTGCGAGGCGGCGCCCGCCCACCCCCACGGGCGCCGCCCGCAAACCCGTTCATGAGGACCCCCGAAGAGCTGGTAGGGTTCTACCCGTCACCGCGACACCGCGACCGACACGCCCCCGTAGCTCAGGGGATAGAGCAACGGCCTCCGGAGCCGTGTGCGCAGGTTCGAATCCTGCCGGGGGCACCCTGTATGAGGTGCCTGTAGACCCCGCCACCAGCAGCTTCGCTGGGGACGGGGTCTTCGCGTATGCGCGGTCTGTCCTGCCGCGCACAGGGCGGGCGTCCGCGCTCCCCTCAGTCCGCGCCGTGGTCCACCGGCCCGGGCCGCGGCACCGTGTCGTCCCGACCGGCCAGCACCACCCCCGCCGCCCCCGCCAGCAGCACCCCGAACGCCAACCACAGCGCCACGGTGTAGCCGTGCACCGTCCCCGCGTCGAGGACTCGTCGGCCGCCCTCGCCCGCGTGCTCCTCGAGGTACGACGTCGTCACGCTCGTCGCCACCGAGTTCAGCAGGGCCGTGCCGAACGCGGCCCCCACCTGCTGCACCGTGTTGTACGCCGCCGAGGCCACGCCCGCCTCGGTGTGGTCGAGGCCGATCGTCGCCGTGTCGGTCGCCACCGCGAGCAGCGTGCCCAGGCCGATGCCGGTGAGGACCATGGACGGGGTCAGGTAGGCCCAGAAGACGTGCGTGCTGTCCACGTCGAGCCGCGTGAGGATCAGCATGCCCGCGGCGGCGGACAGCAGGCTGCCCGCGATCAGGAGGTGCGCCGGGACCGCGCGGCGCAGCCTCCCGGCGATCAGCATCGCGCCGACGGTGCTGCTCACCGCGTTCACCAGCAGCGTCAGGCCCGCCGTCACCGGCGAGTAGCCGAGGATCGTCTGCGTGTAGTAGCTGACGAAGAGGAAGAAGCCGAACATCGCCACGAACATCAGGCCGACGGCCAGGAACGCCGTGCCCCGCGCCCGGTGCGCCAGGATGCGCAGCGGCAGCAGCGCCCGCGCCGACCGCGCCTCCACGAGCACGAACAGCGCGAGCAGCAGTACCCCGCCACCCAGCAGCGTCAGCACTTTCGGGTCGCCCCAGCCGTACGGCTCCGCCTGCGTGAACCCGTAGACCAGGGCGACGAGCCCACCCGTGCTGAGCAGGACGCCCGGCACGTCGAGGCCGCGCAGGTCACCGCTCGGCCGGTCGCGCGCCACCAGCGGGACCCCGGCGAGGGCGAGTACGGCCAGGGGCACGTTGATGTAGAGGCACCAGCGCCAGTCGGCGTACTCGGTGAGCAGGCCGCCCGCCACGACGCCGAGCGCGGCGCCGCCCGCCCCCACCCCGGCGAACACCCCGAAGGCTCTGGCCCGTTCGCGTCCGTCGGTGAACGTCAGGATCAGCAGCGACAGGGCCGCCGGTGCCAGGAGCGCGGCGAAGACGCCCTGCGCCGCGCGGGCGCCGAACAGGGTGCCCGCGTCACCCGCCGCGCCCCCGAGCGCGGAGGCCAGCGCGAAGCCCGCCAAGCCCCACGAGAACGCCCTGCGGTGCCCGAGCGCCCCGCTCACCCGGCCGCCCACCAGCAGCAGGCCGCCGAAGGCGAGCGCGTACGCGGTGATCACCCAGTGCCGGTCGCCGTCCGTCATGCCCAAGTCCCGCTGGGCGGACGGCAGGGCGATGTTCACGATGGTCGCGTCGAGTACGACCATGAGCTGGGCGAGGCTCACCACGGCGAGGGCCCACCAGCGCCCGGCCGCCGGGACTGCTGAGACCGCTAAGGCTGCTGGGGCTACTGGAGCCGGTGGGGCCGTGGAGGTCGGCGTCGGCTGCCGCTGTTCCGTCCGGGCTTCCGTGTGGCCTCCCCCCTCCGGCTGCCGCCCCGCGCCCGCATCACATCGCTTCATGTCCACACCGGCCTCACTCCGCCGCTCGTACAGCGGTCCAGTTACTCGAACATTGGTCCAGTGGGCCGCGACACTACTACGGTTCCGCGCGGCGGTCGGCGTCCGCGGAAGCACCGCGCGCTCCTCAACTGCCGCTCTGAGCAGGCGAGTTGAGTCACCGAAAAATCTTGGAGCGGGTCGTGGCAGACTCACCCGTGGAGGTGGGTGTCATCGCAGGCAAAGAGCGCACGCGCAGCGAACCCGGTGGGGGAATCAACGTCTGGCTGCGCCCCGCGCGCGAGAAGCGCGGGAAGGCGGAGCCGCCGCTCACCCCGGCCCGGATCGTCCAGGCCGCCGTCGCGCTCCTGGACGAGGAGGGCATGGACCGGCTGACGATGCGCCGTCTGGCCGAGCGACTGGACGCCGGGGCCACGACGCTGTACTGGCACGTGAAGACGAAGGCCGACGTGGTCGACCTCGCCGTCGACGCGGTCTTCGGCGAGACGCCCCTCCCGGACCGGCACGAGGACGACCCGCGGCGGGACGTCACCGCCCTCGTCCACGACTGGCGCCGGACCGTCCTGCGGCACCCCTGGGCGGCCTCCGTGCCCGCCCGGCAACGGCCGCTGATGGGGCCCAACTTCCTTGCCTGGATGGAGTTCCTGCAGTCCGCGCTGGCGCGCGCCGGGCTCACCGGCACCCGGCTCAACGCCGCGACCTGGGCGCTCTACAACCACGTCATGGGCGCCACGGCCGCCCAGTCCGGGCTGCGGCTCACCGCGGCGGAGACCCGGCTGGGCCAGGAGTACCTGGAGCGCCAGCGCGACCGGTACCCGACCGTGGCCGCGCACCAGTACCTCGCCGACGACGACTGGGACACGAGCTTCGCCATCGGGCTCGGGTTCCTCCTCGACGGGATGCTCGGTCTCCCTCGCACGGGGCAGAAGTAGGTAAAACCCGGACGCGACGGCGGCTCTCGACCTACTCTCGAGTTGTGCCAGGCATGTCCGGCCGTGTGCTTGTTGTGGACGACAACAAGGTCATCCGGCAACTGATCAGGGTCAATCTCGAGCTGGAGGGCTTCGAGGTCGTGACCGCGGCCGACGGTGCCGAGTGCCTGGACGTCGTGCACCAGGTGCGGCCCGACGTCGTGACGCTCGATGTCGTCATGCCCCGCCTCGACGGCCTGCGCGCCGCCGCCCGCCTCCGCACCGACCCGCGCACCCGGCACCTGCCGCTGGTCGTGGTCAGTGCCTGTACGCAGTACGAGGTCGAGGCCGGTCTGGAGGTCGGCGTCGACGCGTTCCTGGCCAAGCCCTTCGAGCCGAACGAACTCGTGGAAGTGGTACGGCAGTTGGTGGAGGCGCGGCGGCGGCGTGAGGGCGGCCCCCTCGGCAGCGGGTGTGCCGGCGGCGGGTCCGAACGCGCGGGCCACCCCTGAGCCCTTGCCGCCCTGTGGCGGGGGGCCTCGCGGGGGCGCCCCAGTCCCGCCCCTTTCCCGAAACCAGGGGGCCGCGCCCCCCTGGACCCCCGCCTTGTCGCCGCTCCGCGGCTCGTCCTCACACGCCGGACGGGCTGAAAGGTCCCCTCCGCGCCTCGCCCCCGCACCCCCGCGGCGTACCCACCGCCCCCTCACCGCCGCACCCGCCACCCGCCTCCCCTACCCTTGTTCCCGTGACCCCCGTCGAGCTCTCCCGGACCGTGCTGCGTGCGCTGCGTGCCGCCGTGGACGCCGGTGAGCTCGCCGTCGCCGTGCCCGAGCGGGCGCACGTGGAGCGGCCGCGGCCCGGCGGACGGGGCGACTACGCCAGCAACCTCGCCCTGCGCCTCGCCCGCGAGGCCGGCGCGGCCCCGGTGCGCGTCGCCGGGATCCTCTCCGCGCGGCTCGCCGCCGAGCCCGGCATCGCCCGCGCCGACGTCACCGGGCCCGGCTTCCTCAGCATCACCCTCGACGGCGACCCCGGCGCCGGACTCGTCCGCGACGTCCTCGCGCGCGGCCCGCGGTACGGGCACACCGAGGCCGACACCGGTGAGCGCGTCCAGCTGCACGTCCCGTACGAGGTCCGCGCCGTCGTCGTGGCCGACAGCGCCCGCCGCATCCTGCGCTCCCAGGGCGCCCTCGTCCGCGTCACCTGCGACGCGGCCCCCGACCCCGCCTGGACCGAGGTCCTCGGCGTACGCGTCGACGCCCACGGACACCCCCCGGAGCCGCTGCCCACCCTCCGCCCCGTGCCCGCCCCGGCCCACCCGGACCCCCTGCGCCTCGGCCGCGACGCCGCCCGCTGGGCGCTGCTCCACCCCGCCGCCCACGACCACCCGGACACCGGCGACGAGCACCTCGCCCAGCGCGAGACGAACCCCCTGTTCCGCGTCCGCTACGCCCACGCCCGCACCCGGGCCCTCCTCCGCAACGCCGCCGACCTCGGCTTCGCCCCCGCCCCCGGGGACCACGTGGACCACGCGGACGGACACGGACACCCGCTGCTCGGCGCCCTCGGCGACTACCCCGCCGTCCTCGCCGCCGCGGCCCGCCACCGCGCGCCCGACCGGCTCGCCCGGCACCTCGTCAACACCGCTGACGCGTTCCTCGCGGGGGCCCACACCGTGCTGCCGCGCGGTGACGAGAAACCCACGGCCGCCCACCGCGCCCGGCTCGCGCTCGCCGAAGCCACCGGGACGGTGCTCGCCGGCGGCCTGTCCCTGCTCGGCATCAGCGCGCCCGCGTACCTGTGAGACGAGAAGAGTCGAAAGAGCCATGAGCCGTTCCGCCCACCCCGCAGGACCCCGGCACGGAGACGTCCTGCCCGAGGGGCACTACTCCCCGCCGCCCGCCGACCTGAACGCCCTCGACCCCAAGATCTGGTCGAGGACCGTCACCCGCGCCGCCGACGGCACCGTGCGCGTCGGCGGCGTCGACGTGAAGCGGCTCGCCGAGGAGTTCGGCACCCCCGCCTACGTCCTCGACGAGGCCGACTTCCGCGCCCGCTGCCGGGCCTGGCGCGACGCCTTCGGGCCCGACGCCGACGTGTTCTACGCCGGGAAGGCCTTCCTGTCCCGGGCCGTCGTCCGCTGGCTGCACGAGGAAGGGCTCAACCTCGACGTGTGCTCCGGCGGCGAACTCGCCACCGCCCTGGACGCCGGCATGCCCGCCGACCGCATCGCCTTCCACGGCAACAACAAGAGCGCCGCCGAGATCGAGCGCGCCGTCCGCGCCGGCGTCGGCCGCATCGTGCTCGACTCCTTCCAGGAGATCGTCCGCGTCGCGCACGTCGCCGACGGCCTCGGCACCCGCCAGCGCGTCCAGATCCGCGTGACCGTCGGCGTCGAGGCGCACACCCACGAGTTCATCGCCACCGCGCACGAGGACCAGAAGTTCGGCATCCCGCTCGCCGACGGCCAGGCCGCGGAGGCCGTACGGCGCGCGCTCAAGCTCGACGGCCTCGACGTCGTCGGCATCCACAGCCACATCGGCTCGCAGATCTTCGACACCTCCGGCTTCGAGGTCGCCGCCCACCGGGTCGTCGGCCTGCTCAAGGACATCCGCGACGAGCACGGCGTCGAACTGCCCGAGATCGACCTCGGCGGCGGCCTCGGCATCGCGTACACCCCGGCCGACGACCCGCGCGAGCCGCACGAGATCGCCGCCGCCCTGCGCGAGATCGTCACCCGCGAGTGCGAGCGCGCGGGCCTGAGCGTGCCCCGGCTCTCCGTCGAGCCCGGCCGCGCCGTCGTCGGCCCCACCGCCTTCACGCTGTACGAGGTCGGCACCATCAAGCCGCTCGACGGCCTGCGCACCTACGTCTCCGTCGACGGCGGCATGTCCGACAACATCAGGACCGCGCTGTACGACGCCGAGTACAGCGTCGCGCTCGTGTCCCGCTCCTCCGACGCCGAGCCCATGCTCGTCCGCGTCGTCGGCAAGCACTGCGAGAGCGGCGACATCGTCGTACGCGACGCCTTCCTGCCCGCCGACCTCGCCCCCGGCGACCTCATCGCCGTGCCCGCGACCGGCGCGTACTGCCGCTCGATGGCGAGCAACTACAACCACGCGCTGCGGCCCCCGGTCGTCGCCGTGCACGACGGCGCGGGCCGCGTCATCGTGCGCCGCGAGACCGAGGAGGACCTGCTGCGCCTCGACGTCGGCTGACCCCCGGCGGCGGAACCGGAACCCCCGGCCCGTGAAATGCGTGAAATTCACGTCTCACGATCCGGACTTTGGTCAGAAACACCGTTTTGGTGGGTGAGACTGGACCCACCGTTGCTTGGAGAAGGAAACGAGGTCGGATGATGCGTACGCGTCCGCTGAAGGTGGCGCTGCTGGGCTGTGGGGTCGTCGGCTCAGAGGTGGCGCGCATCATGACGACGCACGCCGACGACCTCACAGCCAGGATCGGCGCCCCGGTGGAGCTCGCCGGGGTCGCCGTCCGGCGCCCCTCCAAGGTCCGCGCCGGCATCGACCCCGAGCTGGTCACCACGGACGCCACCGCGCTCGTCAAACGCGGCGACATCGACGTCGTGGTCGAGGTCATCGGCGGCATCGAGCCCGCCCGCACCCTGATCACCACCGCCTTCGAGCACGGCGCGTCCGTCGTCTCCGCGAACAAGGCCCTGATCGCCCAGGACGGCGCCGCGCTGCACGCCGCCGCCGAGCAGCAGGGGCGCGACCTCTACTACGAGGCCGCGGTCGCCGGCGCGATCCCGCTGATCAGGCCGCTGCGCGAGTCCCTGGCCGGGGACAAGGTCAACCGCGTCCTCGGCATCGTGAACGGCACCACCAACTTCATCCTCGACAAGATGGACACCACCGGCGCGGGCTACCAGGAGGCCCTGGACGAGGCCACCGCGCTCGGGTACGCGGAGGCCGACCCCACCGCCGACGTCGAGGGCTTCGACGCCGCCGCCAAGGCCGCGATCCTCGCCGGCATCGCCTTCCACACGCGCGTGCGCCTCGACGACGTCCACCGCGAGGGCATGACCGAGGTCACCGCCGCCGACTTCGCGTCCGCGAAGCGCATGGGCTGCACCATCAAGCTGCTCGCCATCTGCGAGCGGGCCGCCGACGGCGGCTCCGTCACCGCCCGCGTGCACCCCGCGATGATTCCGCTCAGCCACCCGCTGGCGAGCGTCCGCGAGGCGTACAACGCCGTCTTCGTGGAGGCCGAGGCCGCCGGCCGGCTCATGTTCTACGGGCCCGGCGCCGGCGGCGCGCCGACCGCCTCCGCCGTCCTCGGCGACCTGGTCGCCGTGTGCCGCAACAAGCTCGGCGAGGCCACCGGCCCCGGCGACTCCGCGTACACGCAGTTGCCCGTGGGCTCCATGGGCGAGGTCGTCACGCGGTACCACATCAGTCTCGACGTGGCCGACAAGCCGGGCGTGCTCGCGCAGGTCGCGACGGTCTTCGCCGAGCACGGCGTGTCCATCGACACGGTCCGTCAGACGGTCAAGGACGGGGAGGCCTCCCTCGTCGTCGTCACCCACTGCGCGCCCGACGCCGCCCTCAGCGGCACCGTCGAGGCGCTGCGCAATCTCGACACCGTGCGTGGTGTCGCCAGCATCATGCGGGTTGAAGGGGAGTAAGCAGAAATGACCCACCAGTGGCGCGGAATCATCGAGGAGTACCGGGACCGCCTGCCCGTCTCCGCCACCACGCCGGTCGTGACGCTCCGCGAGGGCGGTACGCCGCTCGTGCCCGCGCAGGTGCTCTCCGAGCGCACGGGCTGCGAGGTCCACCTCAAGGTCGAGGGCGCCAACCCCACCGGGTCCTTCAAGGACCGCGGTATGACCATGGCCATCACCAAGGCGAAGGAGGAGGGCGCCAAGGCCGTCATCTGCGCCTCCACCGGCAACACCTCCGCCTCGGCCGCCGCCTACGCGGTGCGCGCGGGCATGGTCTGCGCGGTCCTGGTGCCGCAGGGCAAGATCGCGCTCGGCAAGATGGGCCAGGCGCTCGTCTACGGCTCGAGGATCCTCCAGGTCGACGGCAACTTCGACGACTGCCTGGACCTGGCCCGGGGCCTGTCCGAGAACTACCCGGTGGCCCTGGTCAACTCCGTCAACCCGTTCCGCATCGAGGGCCAGAAGACCGCCTCCTTCGAGATCGTGGACGCCCTCGGCGACGCCCCGGACCTGCACGTCCTGCCGGTCGGCAACGCGGGCAACATCACGGCGTACTGGAAGGGCTACAAGGAGTACGAGGCCGAGGGCCCGGCCACCCGTACGCCCCGGATGTGGGGCTTCCAGGCCTCCGGTTCCGCGCCGATCGTGCGCGGCGAGGTCGTCAAGGACCCCTCGACGATCGCCACCGCGATTCGCATCGGCAACCCCGCGTCGTGGCAGCACGCGCTCGCCGCGCGCGACGAGTCGGGCGGCCGCATCGACGAGGTGACGGACCGTGAGATCCTGCGCGCCTACAAGCTGTTGGCGTCCCAGGAGGGCGTCTTCGTCGAGCCCGCGTCCGCCGCGTCCGTGGCCGGTCTGCTGAAGGCCGCCGAGCAGGGCGAGGTCGACCGGGGCCAGCGCATCGTCTGCACCGTCACCGGCAACGGCCTCAAGGACCCGGACTGGGCGGTCGCGGGCGCCCCGCAGCCGGTCACGGTCCCGGTCGACGCCGCCGCCGCGGCGGAGCGGCTGGGCCTGGCGTAACAGCCGGCGGCCCGGCGCCCGGACCGCCGGGCACGGTCGCGCCCGCCGTGGCGCGCCGGGCTGGGGCGGGCTGTGCCGGGCCTTACCGGGCCGGGCCGGGTCGCGCCGGGCCCGGCCGGGCAAACCTCTCAACTCCCCACAGGGGTTGCACAGGGGGCTCGCGACACGCATCGTGCGCCTCCTGTGCGCCCTATGTCGCCACAGAACCTTCCTTCGATAGGCTGTAGCGAACCCACCCCGCCGCATATGCCGCGCGGTGCCGCTCGCGATGCGGCCTTCGGGTGCTGCCGTCCGTCCCTGGTCAAGGCTGGTGGAAGCCGGTCGAGACCGGCCGAGGCGGCAAGTCCTCCACAATTCGCAGCTCAAGGAGAGTCATCGAGCGATGGCCGGTCCCGCGTTCCGCGCCGCCGCCGTCAGGGTGCGCACCCCCGCCACCAGCGCCAACCTCGGCCCGGGCTTCGACGCCCTCGGTCTGTCGCTGGGGCTCTACGACGACGTGGTCGTGCGCGTCGCCGACTCCGGCCTGCACGTCGACATCGCCGGCGAGGGCAGCGAGACCCTCCCGCGCGACGAGTCGCACCTGCTCGTACGCTCCCTGCGTACCGCCTTCGACCTGCTCGGCGGGCAGCCGCGCGGCCTGGAGGTCGTGTGCGCCAACCGCATCCCGCACGGCCGCGGCCTGGGCTCGTCGTCCGCCGCCATCTGCGCCGGGATCGTCGCCGCCCGGGCGGTGACCATAGGCGGCGAGGCCAGGCTGGACGACACCGCCCTGCTGGAGCTGGCCACCGAGATCGAAGGCCACCCCGACAACGTGGCCGCCTGCCTGCTCGGCGGCTTCACCGCCTCCTGGATGGACGGCTCCGTGGCCCGCGCCATCAGGATGGAGCCCGTCGATTCCATCGTTCCGGTGGTTTTCGTCCCCGGAAAGCCCGTGCTCACGGAAACCGCCCGCGGACTGCTGCCGCGCACCGTCCCGCACGTGGACGCGGCCGCCAACGCGGGCCGGGCCGCGCTGCTCGTCGAGGCCCTGACCAGGCGCCCCGAGCTGCTGCTGCCCGCCACCGAGGACCGCCTGCACCAGGAGTACCGCGCCCCGGCCATGCCGGAGAGCGCCGCCCTGGTGGAGCGCCTGCGCGCCGACGGCGTGCCCGCGGTGATCTCCGGCGCCGGACCCACGGTCCTCGCGCTGGTCGACGACAGCGCGGCCGACAAGGTCGCGCGGCTCGCGGGCGAGGGGTGGGCGGCCAACCGCCTGGCGCTCGACTCCGCGGGCACGAGCGTGCTGCCGCTCGCTCCCTGACCGGGGAGGGCAGCGCGTTCGGGGTGTCCGGATTTGGAGAGGGGGAATGTTTGTTGGATCCGGTAGTGTTAACCTCAAGTCTGCACCCGACCTCACCATGGCGAGGTGCTTTGTGTCCCCGTCCGGGACATCCATCCTTCCGGGAGCCTCCCAACCTGCTCTGTGCCCCGCACTGAGCAGTGCCGAGCACGCTCCGGAACCGGCGTGACCAAGCCGAGTAACCACCGCACATCAGTGGTCCGGCATCGGGAAACGCCACATCTGTGAACTCTTCCGCCGCGTAGGCGGACCACCGCCCCGGCATGGTCCACACACCAGGGACCGCCGGACAGCACAACCGGTCGCCGAGCCAGACAGGCCGACGTCCGCTCCAGGGAAGGACCCTTCGTGAGCGACACCACCGATCTGATGGGCGTGACTGCCGACACGCCCGCCACGGACGCCCCTGCGGCGCCTGCCACCGGTGCTTCGGCCGGATCCCGGCGGCGCCGCGGCACCGGCCTCGAGGGCATGGTGCTGGCGGAACTGCAGCAGGTCGCCTCGGGCCTCGGGATCAAGGGCACTGCGCGGATGCGCAAGAGCCAGCTGATCGAGGTCATCAAGGAGGCGCAGGCCGCCGGCGGCGCCCCGGCCAAGGGCGCCGACACCGCGGACGCCCCGGCCAAGCCCAAGCGCCGCGCCACCTCCAAGGCGCGCACCGGCGACACCGCCGAGAAGCCCGCCGCCAAGGCCGACGAGGCCCCGGCCGAGCACGCCCCGGCCGCCCCGGCCCAGCAGCAGATCGACATCCCCGGCCAGCCCGCCCCCAAGCTCTCGGCCCCGGTCGAGCAGGGAGGCGCCCCCCTCGACGAGAAGCCGGGCCGCGCCCGCCGTCGGGCCACCGCCGAGGCCGGCAGCCCCGAGACCGTCCAGGCCGAGGCCATGGGCCAGGGCGAGCAGCCGAAGGCCGAGGCCGCCAGGGGCGAGCAGTCCGAGGGCAGGGCCGACCGGTCCGACAAGGGCGACGACCAGCAGGGCGAGGGCCGCCAGGGCCGCCGCGACCGCCAGGGCCGGGGCCGCGACCGCGACCGCCGGAACAAGGGCGACGACCAGCAGGGCGGCGGCAACCGCAAGGACCAGCAGGGCGGCCGCCAGGACCGTCAGGACCGCCAGGAGCGTCAGGACCGGCAGGACCGGCAGCAGCGCGACAACGGTCCGCAGGACGACTTCGACGACGAGGCGGGCGGCCGCCGTGGCCGCCGCGGGCGCTACCGCGACCGCCGTGGCCGCCGTGGCCGCGACGACTTCGCGAACGAGCCGCAGGTCTCCGATGACGACGTCCTGATCCCCGTCGCGGGCATCCTCGACATCCTCGACAACTACGCCTTCATCCGTACGTCGGGCTACCTGCCGGGCCCCAACGACGTGTACGTCTCCCTCGCCCAGGTCCGCAAGAACGGCCTGCGCAAGGGCGACCACGTCACCGGCGCGGTGCGTCAGCCCAAGGACGGCGAGCGCCGCGAGAAGTTCAACGCGCTCGTCCGCCTGGACTCCGTGAACGGCATGGCGCCCGAACACGGCCGCGGCCGCCCGGAGTTCGGCAAGCTGACGCCCCTCTACCCGCAGGACCGGCTCCGCCTGGAGACCGACCCGGGCATCCTCACCACCCGCATCATCGACCTCGTCTCGCCCATCGGTAAGGGCCAGCGCGGTCTGATCGTGGCCCCGCCGAAGACCGGCAAGACCATGATCATGCAGGCGGTCGCGAACGCGATCACGCACAACAACCCCGAGTGCCACCTGATGGTCGTCCTCGTCGACGAGCGTCCGGAAGAGGTCACCGACATGCAGCGGTCGGTCAAGGGCGAGGTCATCTCCTCGACCTTCGACCGCCCGGCCGAGGACCACACCACCGTCGCCGAGCTCGCCATCGAGCGCGCCAAGCGCCTGGTGGAGCTCGGCCACGACGTGGTCGTGCTGCTCGACTCGATCACCCGCCTGGGCCGCGCGTACAACCTCGCCGCCCCGGCCTCCGGCCGCATCCTGTCCGGTGGTGTCGACTCGACCGCGCTCTACCCGCCGAAGAAGTTCTTCGGCGCCGCGCGCAACATCGAGGACGGCGGCTCGCTGACCATCCTGGCCACCGCGCTGGTCGAGACCGGCTCGCGGATGGACGAGGTGATCTTCGAGGAGTTCAAGGGCACCGGCAACATGGAGCTCAAGCTCGACCGGAAGCTCTCGGACAAGCGCATCTTCCCGGCGGTGGACGTCGACGCGTCCAGCACCCGCAAGGAGGAGATCCTGCTCGGCAGCGACGAGCTCGCCATCGTCTGGAAGCTCCGCCGGGTGCTGCACGCCCTCGACCAGCAGCAGGCCATCGAGCTGCTCCTGGACAAGATGAAGCAGACGAAGTCGAACGCCGAGTTCCTGCTCCAGATCCAGAAGACGACGCCGGCGCCGGGCAACGGCAACGACTGACCGGCGTGGTCGCCCCGAGCGGGTGAGCACAAAAGGGGGCCGGTCCCGTCGACGACGGGACCGGCCCCCTTCCGCATGCCGCGGCGCCGGAGGGCGGCCCTGAAGGCGTATAGGCGGTTTTCGGCCACGCGACCTTGGTCACACGGATAAGAGATTCTCACCGGGCCGCGCAGTGCGTCGGCTGCCGCGAAAGCCCAGGTGGAGGGCCACAAACAGGGACCGCCGCGGACGCTCCGTAGCCGTCGGACCCCGGGGCGCACACAGGGCGCTATGCAACCCTTCCTTCGGTTTTGACGTCTGACCAGTGACGAAAAGCCACGCCTGACCCTGAAAGCAGGGGGTAGCCGACCGCACCACGAGGACTGAGGAGCGCATGACGGACGACAGCAGGCCCGGCGACGCGAAGCCGAAGCAGCGCGGCAAGCGCGGCCGGCGCCGCAAGCCGCCCAGCAAGCGCAAGAAGGCCCTCGTCATATCGGCCTGGACCGCCGCCGGTGTGACCGTCCTCGGCGGCACGGGCCTCGGCTACGTCTACTTCAAGCTCAACGGCAACATCAAGGGCGTCGACATCAACGCCGCGCTCGGCACGGACCGCCCTGAGAACGTCGACAACGGCTCCCAGGACATCCTCGTCCTCGGCTCCGACTCGCGCTCGGGCAAGAACGCCAAGTACGGCAAGGACGAGGGCGTGGCCCGGTCCGACACCGCGATGATCGTCCACGTCTACAAGGGCCACAAGAAGGCCAGCGTCGTCTCCATCCCCCGCGACACCCTCATCACCCGCCCCGAGTGCCCCGCCAAGGACGGCGGGACCGACCCGGGCGGGCGGCGCCAGATGTTCAACACGGCGTACGAGGTCGGCGGCCCGGCGTGCGCGGTCAAGACCGTCGAGAAGATGTCCGGCATCCGCATGGACCACTACGTCGAGGTCGACTTCACGGGCTTCAAGAAGCTCATCGACACCCTCGGCGGCGTCGACATCACCACCAAGAAGCCGATCAAGGACAAGGACAGCCACCTCGACCTGCCGGCCGGCGAGCACACCCTCGACGGCGAGCAGGCCCTCGGCCTGGTCCGCACCCGGCACGGCGTCGGCGACGGCAGCGACCTCGGCCGCATCCAGCTCCAGCAGGCCTTCATCAAGGCCCTGATGGAGCAGGTCAAGGACGTCAACCTGTTCGGCAGTCCGAAGAAGCTCTACGACCTCGCGGACTCCGCCACCAGCGCCATCACCACGGACTCCGAGCTGGACTCGGTCAAGGACCTGGCGGGCTTCGCGAACGGCCTCAAGGGCATCGGGTCGAAGGACATGAAGATGGTCACGCTGCCCATCCAGTACGACTCGGCCGACCCCAACCGCGTCCTGCCCCTGGAGAAGGCCGACCGGCAGGTCTGGGACGCCCTGCTGGCCGACAAGGACATCCCGAAGTCGGCCACCGACAAGTCCGCGGGCGACAAGGGCGCCGCGGGCAAGGTCGTGACCAGCGACTGAGCCCCCGGGACAGGCCGGGGGAGGGCCCTCGGCCCGGCCCGGTCCCGGCCCCGCACGGGCCCTTCCGGCGGCCCGGGGAATACTTCGGGACCCACCCCGGTTTGGGCAGATGCGGCCGGTCCTGGCAAACTGGTCCGTCGGCCCCGGTTCACGCACCCGCATCCCGCGCGTGCGACCCGGCGCCCTCCCGAAACTAGGAGACACCTTGAAGCGCGACATTCACCCCGAGTACGCCGAGACGCAGGTCAGCTGCACCTGTGGCGCGTCGTTCACCACCCGCAGCACGATCCCCGGCGGCACCATCCGCGCCGAGGTCTGCTCCGAGTGCCACCCGTTCTACACGGGCAAGCAGAAGATCCTCGACACCGGTGGCCGTGTGGCCCGCTTCGAGGCCCGCTTCGGCAAGGCTGCCGGCTCCGCCAAGAAGTAGCGAGCCACCTGCGCCGGTCTCCGACCGCCCTCGTCCACGGGGGTGGCCGGGACCGGCGTTTGCCGTCTGTCGCACCAGCGGCCGCGGAAAGCCCCGCGCGAGCCCCCGCCCGCGCACCGACACGCGTACCGGAAGACGTACCGGAAGACCAGGAGCCCCCGATGTTCGAGGCGGTCGAGGAACTGATCGGCGAGCACGCCGATCTCGAGCAGAAGCTCGCCGACCCGTCGGTCCACGCCGACCAGGCCAACGCGCGCAAGCTCAACAAGCGCTACGCCGAGCTGACCCCGATCGTCGCCACGTACCGCACCTGGAAGCAGCTGGGCGACGACATCGAGACCGCGCGCGAGTTCACGGCCGACGACCCCGACTTCGCCGCCGAGGTCAAGGAGCTGACCGAGCGCCGCGAGGAGGTCACCGAGAAGCTGCGGCTGCTGCTCGTCCCGCGCGACCCCAGCGACGACAAGGACGTCATCCTCGAGATCAAGGCGGGTGCGGGCGGTGACGAGTCCGCCCTGTTCGCCGGTGACCTGCTGCGCATGTACCTGCGGTACGCCGAGCGCGTCGGCTGGAAGACCGAGATCATCGACGCCACCGAGTCCGAGCTCGGCGGCTACAAGGACGTCCAGGTCGCCGTGAAGACCAAGGGCGGCCAGGGCGCCACCGAGCCCGGCCAGGGCGTGTGGGCCCGGCTGAAGTACGAGGGCGGCGTGCACCGCGTGCAGCGCGTGCCCGCGACCGAGTCGCAGGGCCGCATCCACACCTCCGCCGCCGGTGTCCTGGTGACGCCCGAGGCCGAGGAGATCGACGTCGAGATCAACCCGAACGACCTGCGCATCGACGTCTACCGCTCCTCCGGGCCCGGCGGCCAGTCCGTGAACACCACCGACTCCGCGGTGCGCATCACGCACGTCCCCACCGGTGTCGTCGCCTCCTGCCAGAACGAGAAGAGCCAGCTCCAGAACAAGGAGCAGGCGCTGCGTATCCTGCGCTCCAGGCTGCTCGCCGCGGCGCAGGAGGAGGCGGAGAGCAAGGCGGCGGACGCCCGCCGCAGCCAGGTCCGCACCGTCGACCGCTCCGAGAAGATCCGCACGTACAACTACCCGGAAAACCGCATCTCCGACCACCGCGTCGGCTTCAAGGCGTACAACTTGGACCAGGTGCTCGACGGCGACCTCGACGCGGTCATCCAGGCCTGCGTGGACGCGGACTCCGCCGCCAAGCTCGCCGCCGCGTAAGCCCGCCGACGTACGGACCGCTCAAGCCCCCGGAGGACCAGCGTGAACCTGCTGCTCGCGGAGGTGGCCCAGGCCACCCAGCGGCTGGCCGACGCCGGCGTGCCCTCGCCGCGCAACGACGCGGAGGAGCTCGCCGCCTTCGTGCACGGCGTGAAACGGGGCGAACTGCACTCCGTCAAGGACGCGGACTTCGACGCCCGCTACTGGGAGGTCATCGCCCGGCGGGAGGCCCGTGAGCCGCTCCAGCACATCACCGGCCGGGCGTTCTTCCGGTACCTGGAGCTCCAGGTCGGGCCCGGCGTGTTCGTGCCCCGCCCGGAGACGGAGTCCGTCGTCGGCTGGGCCATAGACGCCGTCCGCGCGATGGACGTCGTCGAGCCGCTCATCGTCGACCTGTGCACCGGCTCCGGGGCCATCGCGCTCGCCCTGGCCCAGGAGGTGCCGCGTTCGCGCGTGCACGCCGTGGAGCTGTCCGAGGACGCGCTGAAATGGACCCGCAAGAACGTCGAGGGCTCCCGCGTCACCCTGCACGCGGGTGACGCCCGCACGGCCCTTCCGCAGCTCGACGGGCAGGTCGACCTGGTGGTCTCCAACCCCCCGTACATCCCGCTCACCGAATGGGAGTACGTTGCGCCGGAGGCCCGGGACTACGATCCCGAGCTCGCCCTGTTCTCCGGCGAGGACGGCCTGGACCTGATCCGCGGCATCGAGCGCACCGCGCACCGGCTGCTGCGGCCCGGCGGGGTCGTCGTCGTGGAGCACGCCGACACCCAGGGCGGCCAGGTGCCATGGATCTTCACCGAGGAGCGGGGCTGGGCCGACGCTGCCGACCACCCCGACCTGAACAACCGGCCGCGGTTCGCGACCGCCCGCAAGGCGATGCCGTGACGACGGCGGCGACGACGAGCACGGCGGGCGCGACCGCCCCCGCCGGACCGGCCGCGCACCGGCACGCACAGGGGCGCTGGCCCGCGTACCACCAGCACCACCAGCACCACCAGCACCGGAACCGGCAACAGCACCAGTACCAGACCGACCAGCACGACCAGCACGACCGGCACGACGAGTACGTGGACCAGTACGTGTACGAGGAGGCCCGCTAGATGGCACGGCGATACGACACCAACGACGCGACCGACCGTGCGACGGGTCTGCGTGAGGCCGCGTCCGCCGTCCGCCGCGGCGAGCTGGTCGTGCTGCCCACGGACACCGTGTACGGCGTCGGCGCGGACGCCTTCAGCCCCGAGGCCGTCGCCGACCTGCTGGACGCCAAGGGGCGCGGCCGGAACATGCCCACGCCCGTCCTCATCGGCTCCCCGAACACCCTGCACGGCCTCGTCACGGACTTCTCCGAGGCGGCCTGGGAACTCGTCGACGCCTTCTGGCCCGGCGCGCTCACGCTCGTCGCCAAGCAGCAGCCGTCGCTCCAGTGGGACCTGGGGGACACCCGGGGCACCGTCGCCATCCGGATGCCGCTGCACCCGGTGGCCATCGAGCTCCTGACGGAGGTCGGCCCGATGGCCGTCTCCTCCGCCAACCTCACCGGGCACCCGGCGCCGGAGGACTGCGATGCCGCCCAGGAGATGCTCGGCGACGCCATCTCCGTCTACCTCGACGGCGGCCCGACGCCCGGCATCGTCCCGTCCTCCATCGTCGACGTCACCGGCAAGGTGCCCGTGCTGCTGCGCGCGGGCGCGCTGGACGCGGAGGAGCTCCGCAAGGTGGTACCCGACCTCGAGGTGGCCAATTGACAGCCCCTGAGACGGGGCGTGGCATAGCGGGTCCCTGGGCCCCCGCGGGGCCCCCGGAGCACGCGGGCTTCCCCGGCCCGGCCGCGGACGACGCGGCCCGCCGGGCCCCCGGGACCTTCCGCATCCTCCACGTCAGCACCGGCAACGTCTGCCGCTCGCCGATCACCGAGCGGCTCACCCGGCACGCCCTCGCCGACCGGCTCGGCGACCCGGGCGCCGGGGGGCTCGTCGTGGAGAGCGCGGGCACCTGGGGCCACGAGGGCGCGCCCATGGAGACGCACGCGGAGACCGTCCTCGCCGACTTCGGCGCGGACCCCTCCGGGTTCGTCGGGCGGGAGCTGCTCGACGACCACGTCATCCGGGCCGACCTGGTGCTCACCGCCACGCGCGACCACCGGGCGCAGGTCATCTCCATGGGGCACTCGGCCGGGCTGCGCACGTTCACCCTCAAGGAGTTCACCCGGCTGGTGCGGGCCATAGACCCGGCGACGCTGCCCGACCCCGACGGGGCGGACGGGGTGGTCGAGCGGGCGCGTGCCCTGGTGCGGGCGGCCGCCGCCCTGCGCGGGTGGCTGCTCGCCCCCAGCGTCGAGGCCGACGAGGTCTACGACCCCTACGGCGCGCCCCTGCCCTTCTTCCGCTCCGTGGGCGGCGAGATCCAGCAGGCCCTGGACCCGGTGGTCACAGCCCTGACGGGGGTCCCGGCCGCCCGCCTGTAGCCCTCGCGGGGGGCGCCCCAGACCCGCCCCTTCCCGAACCAGGGGCTGCCGCCCCTGGACCCCGCTTGATCGGCCTTCGGCCTCGTCCTCAAACGCCGGACGGGCTGGAACTTTCCGCCGAGCGCGGCTGGAATCTTCAGCGTGGCCGCGCTGAACGTCTCCGCCGTGGCCGCGGTGGAGAGTCTCAGCCCGTCCGGCGTTTGAGGACGAGCGCGTCAGCGCGATTTCGGGGGTCCAGGGGGCGGAGACCCCTGGTTTCGGGAAAGGGGCGGGTCTGGGGCGCCCCGCGAGGGCACCGCCGCGCGCATCCGCAGGCCCGTGCCTACAGTGGAGAGATGACGACGGTGGGCCCCGCAAGAGCCGCCGCCCCGGCGGCGTACGCGGCGCTGCGCCGCCAGGACCCCGAGCTCGCCGAGGTCCTGCTCGGCGAAACCACGCGCCAGTCCACCTCGCTCCAGCTCATCGCCGCCGAGAACTTCACCTCCGAGGCCGTCCTGACGGCCCTCGGCTCCCCGCTGGCGAACAAGTACGCCGAGGGCTACCCCGGAGCCCGCCACCACGGCGGCTGCGAGTTCGTGGACGTCGCCGAGCGCCTCGCCACCGACCGCGCCACGGCCCTCTTCGGCGCCGCGCACGCCAACGTCCAGGCCCACTCGGGCTCCTCGGCCGTCCTGGCCGCGTACGCCGCGCTCCTGCGTCCGGGGGACACGGTCCTCGCGATGGGTCTCCCGTACGGAGGACACCTCACGCACGGCTCGCCCGCGAACTTCTCGGGCCGTTGGTTCACGTTCGTCGGCTACGGCCTGGACCCGGCCAGTGGGCTCGTCGACTACGAGCAGGTGCGTGCCCTGGCCCGCGCGCACCGGCCGAAAGCCATCGTCTGCGGCTCCATCGCCTACCCGCGCCACCTCGACTACGCCGCCTTCCGCGAGGTGGCCGACGACGTGGGCGCCTACCTGATCGCCGACGCCGCCCACCCCATCGGCCTGGTCGCGGGCGGCGCCGCCCCCAGCCCGGTGCCGTACGCGGACATCGTCTGCGCCACCACCCACAAGGTGCTGCGCGGCCCGCGCGGCGGCCTGATCCTGTGCGGCGCCGACCTCGCCGAGCGGGTCGACCGGGCGGTGTTCCCGTTCACGCAGGGCGGCGCGCAGATGCACACCATCGCCGCCAAGGCGGTGGCCTTCGGCGAGGCGGCGACCCCCGCCTTCACCGCGTACGCCCACCAAGTCGTCGCCAACGCGCGGACGTTGGCGCAGGCGCTGGCGGGGGAGGGGTTCGCCGTCAGCACCGGCGGCACGGACACGCACCTGGTGCTCGTCGACCCGTCCCCGCACGGCGTCACCGCCCGCACGGCCCGCGGCCGCCTCGCCGCGGCCGGCCTGGTACTGGACACCTGCGCCCTGCCCCATGCCGCCACCGCCACCGAGGCCCGCGGCCTCCGCCTCGGCACGGCCGCCGTCACCACCCAGGGCATGCGCGAGGGCGAGATGGCACGGGTGGCGGCGCTCATGGCCAGTGCCGTCAGAGACGGCGGCAGCCTCTCCGAAGTGCGAGCGCACACCTGCGAACTTGCTCGAATGTTTCCACCGTACGGGAGTGGGCGACAGCGGTGAACCCGGCCTGAAGGTGCCTTACCTTCAAGCCGGGCAGTCTTCTGCGTAGGACCTAATTCGACGTGCTGGCTAGCACGTGCGCACCTTCATGGAGACAGGTGCGGAGCCACTGGTCTTGAACTTCCACAACGCCGTCTTATTCGGTTTGATCGTCTTGCATGGCAGGTCTCGTCCCGGGCGGATGTCGACCTTGCGCTTCACCGTGACGTTGCTGCAGTTCTTGTAGTAAATGTTCCAGCGCTTGACCCCGGGGGTGGAGTCCGCCACTGCCCGTATGGTGGTTCCGCACCTTACCTGTAAGGTGTCGCCGCTACCGCTGTTGTTGTGCACAAGGTTTGCTCTTGCTTTGCCGACAGTGCGAGCGTCGACACTTGCTTCAGTCGCTGAAGCCATGCCTGCCGCCCCCAAGGATCCCAGGGCGACTACTGCTGCCGCAGCAGTTCCTAACCTCTTGCGCATGTCTCTCCTTTTGTGGTCCGGAGAACCAAGGTGGTACCTCGAAATCTCGCCGTACCGCCCGGCGTGCTCCACTTCTCTGCCTGTCCCGGGCCATACGGGCAGGAAAGGCCCTTGGAAATGGGCAGGCAGGTGAGGGGGAGCTCGTTATCGCTGCAAGAACTCGAAAATCCGGTGAGGCCTCGGCGCTCTCTGCGCGGTGCGTGTGGGCCGATCGGCTGCGGGCCGGTGCGGAGTTCGGGTACCTGCGCGTTGCGCTACGACGGGGCGTATGCCCCCGGCTCATCGGCGGTCGCAGCGCGTGCCTTGGCACGACTGCCGTCCCTCGCCGGGCATGGGGTACGGGTAGACGGTACGGGGCAGCGCGATGGAGGTGGGCGCTGCCAAGGCCTGGCCGCAGTGACCGACGTGCGGGTACGTGTCCACCGGTTGGTGAACACGTACCCGCCCTTCTGGACAGGATGATGGAACAGCTACCGGTGTACGGGCATGAACCCGGGCGGTTCCTGTGCGGCCGCTATCCCGTTGGACGGCTCAGCACTTCTTCACTTTACGAGGGCTGTCCGGACCGAAATGGCCGGTCTCATAGTGCCACTTCACTGTCTTGCGGGCCTTGATCTTCTTGCACTCGAGGTCCCTGCTCCGCTTGATGTCGACCTTGCGCTCGACGGTGCGGTTGCTGCAGTTCTTGAAATAAATGTCCCAGCGCTTGTTGCCGAAAATCCCCGGCCCGTTGCTCAGGCGCTTGATGGTGCCGCCGCACCGCAGGCGCTGCAGCTCGGCGTCGAGCTTCGCGTCCGCGGAAACGGTTGTGGTCGCTGTTCTGACGGTGCTGCGGGCCGGCGCATCAGCGTCCTGGGCGGAAGCCTGTCCCGCCACACTCAGTGAGCCCGCCACCGCCACTGCGGCGACGCACGCTCCTATTGTCTTGCGCATTCTTCTCCCTTGGTCAGTGGGTGAGAAGGTGTCGACGGATATAGGGCTGCGCCCGTGTCGACCCCCGTTTGCTCGTCCTTTCTATCGTGCATGCGCAAACGCAATCAACGCGCTAGTTTTGTTGATATCTGAAATGCGTAACCAGCGTCCCAAAAGTGACTGGTCATTCGCGTGCCCGGGTGTTTCCTGGGCGGGGTGATTTCCCGAACCTCCAGGTCGCACCCATGTGCGTCGTTTGATTCCGGTTATGCGTCCAGGATCCGCTGCGGACAGTTGGCGTGTTTTTGGCGGCTTCCGGCGTGTCGGTGTTCGGTGCGGTCCTATGATCTTGTAAACGGTCGCGGTGCCTCCGGTACGGTCACGCCTCAAGGCGTCCTGAGAGCAGCGCACCACCGCACCCGTTGTCCTCGTGAGTTGTCCTCGTGAGTGGCAGTCGTCCGCACCAAGTTCCTGTGCTGCGGTTCGAGCGCTTCGACCGCGGGACCGCATGCTCGACGGTGAGTACGGTGGCGCTGAGAACACGGCTCTGGGAGGTATCGGTCGACTGCGATCGTCAACCTGCGCGGGCTGGGGCGAGGGAAGCCAGCTACCTTCTGACATAGAAGGAGCAGGGACTGCCGAGTTGCACGCGTGCTCGTCCCGGAGGTGCGCGAAGCTAGGGTGTGGTGCTGAGATGGCCAGCGATACCTGTGGGGAAGCCCGTGCGTGAATATCTGCTGACGCTCTGCATCACGGCCGCGGTGACCTATCTGCTGACCGGCCCGGTGCGGAAGTTCGCGATCGTGGCCGGCGCCATGCCGGAGATCCGCGCGCGCGACGTGCACCGGGAACCGACACCCCGGCTCGGCGGTATCGCGATGTTCTTCGGCCTCTGCGCGGGCCTGCTGGTCGCCGACCACCTGCCCAACCTCAACGAGGTGTTCACCAAGTCCAACGAGCCGCGCGCGCTGCTCTCCGGCGCCGCCCTGATCTGGCTGATCGGCGTCCTCGACGACAAGTTCGAGATCGACGCGCTCATCAAGCTCGGCGGTCAGATGATCGCCGCGGGCGTCATGGTCATGCAGGGTCTGACGATCCTGTGGCTGCCCATCCCCGGCGTCGGCACGGTCTCGCTCACCCAGTGGCAGGGCACGCTCCTCACCGTCGCCCTCGTCGTCCTCACCATCAACGCCGTGAACTTCGTCGACGGCCTCGACGGCCTCGCGGCCGGAATGGTGTGCATCGCCGCCGCGGCGTTCTTCATGTACGCGTACCGCATCTGGTACGGCTACGGCATCGAGGCCGCCGCCCCCGCGACCCTCTTCGCGGCCATCCTGATGGGCATGTGCCTGGGCTTCCTGCCGCACAACATGCACCCGGCCAGGATCTTCATGGGCGACTCGGGGTCGATGCTGATCGGGCTCGTGCTCGCCGCGGGCGCCATCTCCATCACCGGGCAGGTCGACCCGGACGCGATGAAGCTGAACCTCGGCGGCAGCTCCCGCGACGCCACGCACGCGATGCTCCCGGTCTTCATCCCGCTGCTGATGCCGCTGACGATCATCGCCATCCCGTTCGCCGACCTGGTGCTCGCCATCGTGCGCCGCACCTGGAAGGGGCAGTCGCCGTTCGCCGCCGACCGCGGCCACCTGCACCACCGCCTCCTGGAGGTCGGCCACTCGCACAGCCGCGCGGTGCTGATCATGTACTTCTGGTCGGCGCTCATCGCCTTCGGCACCGTGGCGTACTCGGTCCACTCGACCAACATGTGGATCCTGCTGCTCATCGTCGCCCTCAGCGCCGTGGGCCTCGTCCTGCTCCTGCTGCCCCGCTTCACCCCGCACGCCCCCCGCTGGGCGGAGGGCTTCGTCCCGCCTCGCTACCGCCGCAGGAGGGCCGCCCTGGCCGCCGCGGCACCGGACGCCTCCGACGGGGCCGGCCGGGACGGGACGTACGAGACGCGCGAGGCGGATGGGGACGGTGGGGCCCCGACGGACCGCCCGGCCGTGGGCGCGGGCGTCAACGGAGCTACGGCGCTGGGCACCCGCCCGCGCTTCCTGGACCGGCTCAAGGCGGGCTCGTCGCGTTGACGCCCCGCGGCAAACCGCCCCTTTACCAGACAAAGGGGTCGCGTACGTGCACAGACGCGCGGCTTACTTCTCATGTGTGACACCGAGCACACCGAGCAGGTAAAGACCTCATCAAATAGTTTGTGATACGGTTCACGAGACCCGGCGACAGAGCCGAGGGACCGTAGTGCGACGGTCCGTCGGCCGGAGGATGCCGCTCGGCTCGGGTCTACGCTCGTCCATGACGACACCCTGCCCCCATCTGTAAGCGGAGTTGCCGCCATGCCGTCTCAAGACACCCGGACTCTCCTGCGGTCCGCCGTCCCCACCGCTGCCGTCGGCGCGATCATCGCCGTCGTCAGTGGTGTGGTCTCCGGCGGCAAGGGGGCGCTCGGTGCTGTCATCGGCACGGTCGTGGTCATCGCGTTCATGGGGCTCGGCATGCTCGTCCTGCAGCGGACGGCAAAATCGCTTCCGCAGTTGTTCCAGGCGATGGGCATGATGCTTTACGTCGCCCAGCTTCTGCTCCTCCTCATCTTCATGGCGTTGTTCAAGGACACCACCCTGTTCAACCCGAAGGTTTTCGCGCTCGCGCTCGCCGTGACGACGGTCGTCTGGATGGCGGCGCAGGCTCGTGCCCACATGAAGGCCAAGATCCTCTACGTCGAACCCGAACCCGAACCTTCCTCGGCTTCCTCTTCCCAGAAGAGCGGCAAGCCGGAGAAGCCGGGGTCGGAGACGTGAGAGGTAGGGCCGGGATAAATGCCCGTTCGAGATCCTGCTATCGTCCGGTGCCAACTGCGGCACTGCGGGCGCGGGCATCTGAGCTGACGCCTGCACCATCGCGAGGCTCGTTGCCTGAACGCCGCCCCCACATCCGAAACACCAGTCCGGTGCCGATCCGCGGCTGCGCGCCGCGCCGACTCGACAACGAGGTTGCCGTACCCATGCTTCACGCCGAAGGAGCCCGCGGTGAGTGCTGAACAAACTGAGCTCGCCTTTGACTGGAGCTGTCGGATCATGTCCGGCGACGGCGAAGACGGCTGCGGCTTCCCGGCCCCCGGCCTGCACTCGTTCCTCTTCAAGCCGATCTTCGAGGTCGGCGGGTTCGAGTTCAACAAGGTCATGCTCCTCGCCCTGATCACGACAGCGCTTGTGGTCACGTTCTTCTACGCGGCCTTCGGCAAGGCGAAGCTCGTACCGGGCAAGCTGCAGATGATCGGTGAGGCGGGTTACGACTTCGTCCGCCGCGGGATCGTCTACGAGACCATGGGCAAGAAGGACGGCGAGAAGTACGTCCCCTTGATGGTCTCGCTGTTCTTCTTCATCTGGATCATGAACATCTGGTCGGTGATCCCGCTGGCCCAGTTCCCGGTGTCGTCGGTCATCGCCTACCCGTTCGTGCTCGCGGGCATCGTCTACCTGGTCTGGGTGCCCCTGACGTTCAAGCGCCACGGGTTCGTCGGCGGCTGGAAGAACATCACGGGTTACGACAACTCGCTCGGTCCCATCAAGTGGCTCGTGTCGTTCATCGAGTTCTTCTCGAACCTGCTGGTGCGTCCCTTCACGCACGCGGTGCGACTCTTCGCCAACATGTTTGCCGGTCACCTGATGCTGGTGATGTTCACCGTCGCCTCCTGGTACCTGCTGAACAGCTGGATGATCCCGGCCGCCGGCGTCTCCTTCGTGATGACCGTGGCCATGATCGGCTTCGAACTCTTCGTGCAGGCCGTCCAGGCGTACGTCTTCGTGCTCCTCGCCTGCTCCTACATTCAGGGCGCTCTCGCCAAGCACCACTGAGCCCCTCTGCAACCCCCAAGCGCCCGGTGGCCAACCCCCACCGGTCCATGCAAAGAGAAGGAAGTAACGGCATGTCCGCGACTCTCGAGCTCGCCGCCCTCCAGGGCGACATCAAGGCCCTCGGCTCCATCGGCTACGGCCTCGCGGCCATCGGCCCGGGCATCGGCGTCGGCATCGTCTTCGGTAAGGGCACCGAGGCCCTCGCCCGTCAGCCCGAGGCTGCCGGTCTGATCCGTGCCAACCAGATCCTTGGTTTCGCCTTCTGTGAGGCCCTCGCCCTCATCGGCATCGTCATGCCGTTCGTCTACGGCTCCTGAGTGCCGCAGACGAATAGCCCCGTTCGACGAAAGGCACTGATGTGATCGCCAACCTGGTTCAGCTGGCGGCCGAGCATGGGGAAGAGCAGAACCCGCTCATCCCCCCGGGTCCCGAGCTGCTTGTCGGCGCCATCGCCTTCGCCATCGTTTTCTTCTTCTTCTGGAAGAAGCTCATCCCGAACATCAACAAGGTTCTGGAAGAGCGCCGGGAGGCGATCGAAGGCGGTATCGAGAAGGCCGAGGCCGCCCAGACCGAGGCCCAGAGCGTCCTCGAGCAGTACAAGGCTCAGCTCGCCGAGGCCCGGCACGAGGCCGCGCGTCTGCGCCAGGAGGCGCAGGAGCAGGGCGCCCAGCTCATCGCCGAGATGCGGGCCGAGGGCCAGCGGCAGCGCGAGGAGATCGTCGCCGCCGGTCACGCCCAGATCGAGGCCGACCGCAAGGCCGCCGCGCAGGCGCTGCGTCAGGACGTGGGCCTGCTGGCCACCGAGCTGGCCGGCAAGCTCGTCGGTGAGTCCCTGGACGACCACGCGCGCCAGAGCCGCACCATCGACCGCTTCCTCGACGAGCTCGACGAGAAGGCGACGAAGGCCGAGGCGACTCGATGACAGCGCATGGAGCGAGCCGCGAGGCGCTGGCCGCCGCGCGCGAGCGCCTCGACGCGCTGACCGACAACACCGCGGTCGACGCCCGGCAGCTCGCGGACGAGCTGGCCGCCGTCACCGCGCTGCTCGACCGGGAGGTCTCGCTGCGTCGGGTCCTGACCGACCCGGCGCAGGCCGGCGAGGCCAAGGCCGAGCTGGCCGGGCGCCTGCTCGGCGGCAAGGTCGGCGGCGAGACCGCTGACCTGGTCGCAGGCATGGTCCGCTCCCGCTGGTCCGCCTCGCGCGACCTGGTGGACGCCCTGGAGGAGCTGGCGAACGTCGCCGACCTGACCGCCGCGCAGAAGTCGGGCGCGCTGGACACGGTCGAGGACGAGCTGTTCCGCTTCGGCCGGATCGTCGCCTCCAGCACCGAGCTGCGGGCGGCGCTGACCGACCGGGGCGCCGGCGCCCCGGCGAAGAGCGCGCTGCTGGGCAACCTGCTCGGCGGCAAGGCGGAGGCCGTCACGGAGCGTCTCGTCGAGCGCCTTGTGACCGCGCCGCGTGGACGTAGCCTGGAAGCGGGACTCGAGTCCCTCTCCAAGCTGGCCGCGGACCGCCGGGAGCGCATGGTCGCCGTCGTCACGTCCGCTGTTCCGCTGTCGGACCGGCAGAAGCAGCGACTGGGCGCGGCGCTCGCCAAGATCTACGGGCGCCAGATGCACCTGAACCTGGACGTGGCCCCCGAGGTCGTCGGCGGGATCCGGGTGCAGGTCGGCGACGAGGTCATCAACGGTTCCGTCGCGGACCGGATCGAGGACGCGCGCCGCCGCATGGCGGGCTAGTAACTCGACAAGCTAGACAACGGCCCGAGTTGGGCCGTGCAGAGTATGCAAAGTTTCTGGGGGGAGCCCCCAGATCCCCCAAAGAAACTTCGGGCCCAACAAGGAGAGCAGGGAACCCAGATGGCGGAGCTCACGATCCGGCCGGAGGAGATCCGGGACGCGCTGGAGAACTTTGTCCAGGCGTACAAGCCGGACGCGGCCTCGCGCGAGGAGGTCGGTACGGTCACCCTGGCCGGCGATGGCATCGCGAAGGTCGAGGGCCTGCCCTCGGCCATGGCCAACGAACTGCTGAAGTTCGAGGACGGGACCCTCGGTCTCGCGCTGAACCTGGAAGAGCGCGAGATCGGTTCGATCATCCTCGGTGAGTTCAGCGGCATCGAGGAGGGCCAGTCGGTGCAGCGCACCGGCGAGGTCCTGTCGGTCGCGGTGGGCGAGGGCTACCTCGGCCGCGTCGTCGACCCGCTCGGCAACCCGATCGACGGCCTCGGCGAGATCGAGACGTCCGGCCGCCGCGCCCTGGAGCTGCAGGCCCCGGGCGTCATGGCCCGTAAGTCGGTGCACGAGCCGATGGAGACCGGCTACAAGGCCGTCGACGCGATGACGCCGATCGGCCGTGGCCAGCGCCAGCTGATCATCGGTGACCGCCAGACCGGCAAGACCGCCCTGGCCGTCGACACCATCATCAACCAGCGCGACAACTGGCGCTCGGGTGACGTGAACAAGCAGGTCCGCTGCATCTACGTCGCCATCGGTCAGAAGGGTTCCACCATCGCCTCCGTGCGTGGTGCGCTCGAAGAGGCCGGCGCCCTGGAGTACACGACCATCGTCGCCGCCCCGGCGTCGGACCCGGCGGGCTTCAAGTACCTGGCCCCCTACACCGGTTCCGCCATCGGCCAGCACTGGATGTACGAGGGCAAGCACGTCCTCATCATCTTCGACGACCTGTCGAAGCAGGCCGACGCCTACCGTGCCGTCTCCCTGCTCCTGCGCCGCCCGCCGGGGCGCGAGGCCTACCCGGGTGACGTCTTCTACCTGCACTCCCGTCTGCTCGAGCGCTGCGCGAAGCTCTCGGACGAGATGGGCAAGGGCTCGATGACCGGTCTGCCGATCGTCGAGACCAAGGCGAACGACGTGTCGGCGTTCATCCCGACCAACGTCATCTCCATCACCGACGGCCAGTGCTTCCTGGAGTCGGACCTGTTCAACGCCGGTCAGCGCCCCGCCCTGAACGTCGGTATCTCCGTGTCCCGAGTCGGTGGCTCCGCGCAGCACAAGGCGATGAAGCAGGTCTCCGGCCGACTGCGCGTGGACCTCGCCCAGTTCCGCGAGCTGGAGGCGTTCGCCGCCTTCGGTTCGGACCTGGACGCCGCGTCCAAGGCCCAGCTGGAGCGCGGCCAGCGCATGGTCGAGCTGCTCAAGCAGGCCCAGTACCAGCCGATGCCGACCGAGGACCAGGTCGTCTCCGTGTGGGCCGGTACCACCGGCAAGATGGACGACGTCCCGGTCGCCGACATCCGCCGCTTCGAGAAGGAGCTCCTCGAGTACCTGCACCGCAAGGAGCAGGGCCTCATGACCTCCATCAAGGAGGGCGGCAAGATGTCGGACGACACCCTCACGGCCGTCGCCGACGCCATCGCGGACTTCAAGAAGCAGTTCGAGACCTCGGACGGGAAGCTTCTCGGCGAGGACGCTCCGGCCGCCGCCAAGTGACGTAGGGAAGGGACCTGACTCATGGGAGCCCAGCTCCGGGTCTACAAGCGTCGCATCCGCTCCGTCACCGCGACCAAGAAGATCACCAAGGCGATGGAGATGATCGCCGCCTCGCGCGTCGTCAAGGCGCAGCGCAAGGTGGCGGCCTCCACGCCGTACGCGACCGAGCTCACCCGCGCGGTCACGGCGGTGGGCACCGGCTCGAACACCAAGCACCCGCTGACGACGGAGGCGGAGACGGCGACGCGAGCCGCCGTGCTCCTGCTGACCAGCGACCGCGGTCTGGCCGGCGCGTTCAACGCCAACGCCATCAAGGCCGCGGAGCAGCTCACCGCGCGCCTGGAGGCGCAGGGCAAGGAGGTCGACACGTACATCGTCGGCCGCCGCGGTGTCGCCCACTACAACTTCCGCGAGCGCAAGATCGCGAAGCAGTGGACGGGCTTCACCGACCAGCCGGAGTACGCGGACGCCAAGGCGGTCGCGGGCCCGCTGATCGAGGCCATCGAGAAGGACACGGCGGACGGCGGCGTGGACGAGCTCCACATCGTCTACACCGAGTTCGTCTCGATGATGACGCAGACGGCCATCGACAGCCGGCTGCTGCCGCTGAGCCTCGACGAGGTGGCCGAGGAGTCGCCGGCGAAGGGTGAGATCCCGCCGCTGTACGACTTCGAGCCGTCGGCGGAGGACGTCCTCGACGCCCTGCTGCCGCGCTATGTCGAGAGCCGCATCTACAACGCGCTGCTGCAGTCGGCTGCCTCCAAGCACGCCGCCACGCGCCGCGCGATGAAGTCGGCCACCGACAACGCCGGTGACTTGATCAACAACCTGTCCCGGCTTGCCAACGCGGCCCGCCAGGCCGAAATCACCCAGGAAATCAGCGAGATCGTTGGTGGCGCTTCCGCGCTGGCCGACGCGACCGCGGGGAGTGACAAGTAATGACGACCACTGTTGAGACGGCCGTTGCCACGGGCCGCGTCGCCCGGGTCATCGGCCCGGTCGTCGACGTGGAGTTCCCCGTCGACGCGATGCCGGAGATCTACAACGCCCTGCACGTCGAGGTCGCCGACCCGGCGCAGGACGGCGCGAAGAAGACCCTGACGCTCGAGGTCGCCCAGCACCTCGGTGACGGCCTGGTCCGCGCGATCTCCATGCAGCCCACCGACGGCCTGGTCCGCCAGGCCCCGGTGACCGACACCGGCGACGGCATCACCGTCCCGGTCGGCGACTTCACCAAGGGCAAGGTGTTCAACACCCTCGGCGAGGTGCTGAACGTCGACGAGCAGTACTCGGGCGAGCGCTGGTCCATCCACCGCAAGGCCCCGAACTTCGACGAGCTCGAGTCGAAGACCGAGATGTTCGAGACCGGCGTCAAGGTCATCGACCTCCTCACCCCGTACGTCAAGGGTGGAAAGATCGGTCTGTTCGGCGGCGCCGGCGTCGGCAAGACGGTGCTCATCCAGGAGATGATCTACCGCGTCGCCAACAACCACGACGGTGTCTCCGTGTTCGCCGGTGTCGGCGAGCGCACCCGTGAGGGCAACGACCTCATCGAGGAGATGTCGGACTCGGGCGTCATCGACAAGACCGCCCTAGTCTTCGGCCAGATGGACGAGCCCCCGGGCACCCGTCTGCGCGTGGCCCTGGCCGGTCTGACCATGGCGGAGTACTTCCGCGATGTGCAGAAGCAGGACGTGCTGTTCTTCATCGACAACATCTTCCGCTTCACGCAGGCCGGTTCCGAGGTGTCGACCCTGCTCGGCCGCATGCCCTCCGCGGTGGGCTACCAGCCGAACCTGGCCGACGAGATGGGCCTCCTCCAGGAGCGCATCACCTCGACCCGCGGTCACTCGATCACCTCGATGCAGGCGATCTACGTCCCCGCGGACGACCTGACCGACCCGGCCCCGGCCACCACCTTCGCCCACCTCGACGCGACGACGGTGCTCTCCCGTCCGATCTCGGAGAAGGGCATCTACCCGGCCGTGGACCCGCTGGACTCCACGTCCCGCATCCTGGACCCGCGGTACATCACGCAGGACCACTACAACACCGCCATGCGGGTCAAGAACATCCTGCAGAAGTACAAGGACCTCCAGGACATCATCGCCATCCTCGGCATCGACGAGCTCGGCGAGGAGGACAAGCTGGTGGTCTCCCGCGCGCGCCGCGTGGAGCGCTTCCTGTCCCAGAACACCCACGTCGCCAAGCAGTTCACCGGCGTCGACGGTTCGGACGTGTCCCTCGACGAGTCGATCGCGGCCTTCAACGCGATCTGCGACGGCGAGTACGACCACTTCCCCGAGCAGGCGTTCTTCATGTGCGGTGGCCTCGACGACCTCAAGGCCAACGCCAAGGAGCTCGGCGTCTCCTGAGTCCCGTGACTCTCGGCGGAGGGGCGGGCACGGCCCTCGCGGGGACCGTGTCCCGCCCCTCCCCCCACGCCCCGTAGAATTTGACCCAACACCCGGCTGAACCGCCGGGTGGTGACCCGAGGAGCCACCCTTGGCTGCTGAGCTGCATGTCGAGCTGGTCGCCGCGGACCGCAGCGTCTGGTCCGGCGAGGCCACCCTGGTCGTCGCGCGCACCACGTCCGGCGACATCGGCGTCATGCCCGGTCACCAGCCGCTGCTCGGTGTGCTGGAGTCGGGCCCGGTGACCATTCGGACGAGCGACGGCAACACCGTCGTCGCCGCGGTGCACGGCGGTTTCATCTCGTTCGCGGACAACAAGCTGTCGTTGCTCGCCGAGATCGCCGAGCTCTCCGACGAGATCGACGTCCAGCGTGCGGAGCGGGCGCTCGAGCGTGCCAAGTCGGAGGCCGACGCCTCCGCCGAGCGGCGCGCCGACGTCCGACTGCGTGCGGTGGCGGCGCGCTGACCCCAGCGCGCGGCGTAACGTGACTCAGCCGCGGCCAGGTCCGGAATATCCCGGACCGGGTCGCGGCTGAGGCGATGCAGGTGCTTTTTCGGGTGCGGTTGCGGTTGTTCGGTCCGTGTCGGAAGTCTTGTTCGAAGCGTTCGAGACTGTGGTGAGGCGAGGAGGTCGGTGCCGATGATCCTCGTTCTGCTCGTGTGCGGACTTGCGTTGATCGCACTGGTGTTGCTGGGACTCTTCGTCTTCGGACTGCGCCGCAGACTCATCCAGCGCTCCGGCGGCACCTTCGACTGCAGCCTGCGGTGGAACGCCCCGGGGCCCGACGAGGCCCCGGACACCTCCGGCAAGGGCTGGGGGTACGGCGTCGCCCGTTACAACGGTGACCGGATCGAGTGGTTCCGGGTGTTCTCGTACGCGCCCCGGCCGCGGCGGGTCCTTGAGCGGGCCTCCATCGAGGTCGTCGACCGGCGCGCGCCCGACGGCGAGGAGGAGCTGGCGCTGCTGTCCGACGCCGTCGTGCTGGGGTGTCTGCACCGGGGGGTGCGGTTGGAGCTGGCCATGAGTGAGGATGCGCTGACCGGGTTTCTGGCGTGGCTGGAGGCTGCGCCGCCGGGGCAGCGGGTGAACGTGGCGTAGGCCTCGCGGGGGCGCCCCAGGCCCGCCCCTTCCCGAAACCGGGGGCTGCCGCCCCCGGGCCCCCGCCTTCGTCTGGGGCTTCGCCCCTTTCCCCCTTTTTTGGCGCTTCGCGCCTCGTCCTCAAACGCCGGACGGGCTGTTACCCGGCTGGACCAGGCCCGTCTCGTAAGCCGCTATCACCGCTTGGGCGCGGTCGCGGGTGCCCAGTTTGGCGAAGACCGCTGTGACGTGGTTCTTCACCGTGGAGGGGCTGATCCGGAGTTCCCCGGCTATCTCCGTGTTGTCGTAGCCCCTGGCGATCAGTGTCCAGACGTCCGTCTCGCGGGACGTGAGGTCGGGGCGGACGTGCTGCGCCGCCGGGCGGGGCGCGGGCGTGGTGACGTACGCCGAGATGAGCCGGGTCAGCAGCCGCGGGGCCACCGCCGCCTCGCCGCGGCTCACCGTGTGGACGGCGGCCACCAGCTCCTCCGGCGACACGTCCTTGGGCAGGAAGCCCGCGGCGCCCGCGCGCAGCGCGCCGACCACGTACTCGTCCATGTCGAACGTGCTGAGGGCGAGGACGCGGCACTCGGGCAGCTCGGCGGCCAGGGCCGCGGTCGCCTCGACGCCGTCGAGGCGGGGCATGCGGATGTCCATGAGGACCACGTCGGGCCGCAGCCGCAGCGCGAGGTCCAGGGCCTCGCGGCCGTCGCCCGCCTCGCCGACGACGCGCACGCCGGGGTCGGCGTGGAAGATCAGCGCGAGTCCCCTGCGTACCAGCGGCTGGTCGTCGGCTATCAGGACGGTCAGGGAGCTGTCGGGTGCGGTCAACGGATCGTCGCTCTCTGGTGGGTGGCGGGGGTCTGCTCGCCGGTGGGCAGGGGCAGTGTCGCAAGGACCCGGAAGCCGCCCCCGGGCCGGGGGCCCGTCTCCAGGGTGCCGCCGTGCAGGGCCACGCGTTCGCGCATGCCGACGAGGCCGTGTCCGGCGCGGCCCTTGCGCGGGGTGTCGCCGCTGCCGGAGCCGTCGTCCTGGACCTCGACGGTGAGCCGCTCGGGCCCGTAGCCGAGGCGCACCGTGGCGTGGGCCCGGCCGGCGTGCTTGCGGACGTTGGTGAGGGCTTCCTGGACGATCCGGAACACGGTCAGGCCGAGGGTGGGCGCGAGCTCCTGGCGCTCGCCCTCGACGAGCAGCTCGGTCTCCACGCCCGCCTGGCGCGACTCGGCGACCACCCGGGGCAGGTCGTCGACGTCCGGCTGGGGCGCAGCCGGGCCGTTCTCGGCGTCGTCGTCGGTGCGCAGGACGTCCAGGAGCTGTCGCATCTCGCTGAGGGCGAGGCGGCCGGAGTCCTCCAGGGACTCCAGGGCGTCCTGGGCGAGGGCCGCGTCGTGGTGGAGCACCTTGCGGGCGCCGCCCGCCATGAGCTGCATCGCGGTGATGTGGTGGGCGACGACGTCGTGCAGCTCGCGGGCGATGCGGCGGCGCTCGGCGGCGACCGCGCCCGCGGCGAGCAGTTCCCGGTGGGCGGCGAGCTGCCGCTGCCACTGGCGGCCCGCGCAGCCCGCGACGACCACCATGCTCACGCCCACGACGTCACCGACGAGCGCGCGCACCAGCTCCTCGTCCTCGCCGATGCCGGGCACCTGGAGTCCGACGAAGGCCACGAGACCGGCGGCCACCGCGACGCGCGGCGGCCGCGACAGGCCCACGGAGAACAGGGCGGCGACGAGGGAGAGGGACAGGCCGTACGCGTTGGCGGCGAGGCAGCTGATGACGGTCACGGTGACGAGCACGGCGGCGAAGGCGGCCAGCGGGTGGCGCCGGTACCAGACCAGGCAGACGGGGAGCAGGAAGTACAGCGCGAAGACGCGTGCGTCCCAGTTCACGCCGTTGGTGCCCACGTTCAGCATGTAGGCGGTGAGGTCGAGGACCAGGGTGGCGAGCGCCACCTGGACGTCCCGGCGGCTCGGCCGGCGGTCGCCGGGCCGTGGCGGGTGGCTGCGCGCGAGCATGCCGTACTGACTCCTTGCCGGGGGGACGTGTGTGTCCATTCCAGTCTGCGGGACGGGCGCCGGCGTCATCCTCGCGACGGAGTGCGCGACTGGGAGCAGGGTCCTGGTCGGGCGGCGGGCCGTGGCCCTGGTCCCGGGGCGGTTTCGTCGCCGCGGGCGAGGAGAGGGCGGGGGTGCCGGTGATCTTCTGGAAGGGCCCGGTGGGACCGGGCTCCACCCACCTGCCGGAGGAACCGGAACCGTGATCAGATCCCTGACGGCGTGCACGACACGCC
Source organism: Streptomyces sp. CC224B (assembly GCF_030010595.1). Classification (NCBI taxonomy): domain Bacteria; kingdom Bacillati; phylum Actinomycetota; class Actinomycetes; order Kitasatosporales; family Streptomycetaceae; genus Streptomyces; species Streptomyces sp. CC224B. The sequence continues at coordinate 140,596 of NZ_JASCXL010000004.1, forward strand.
ACGCCTGGAAGTTCATCCTGCTGTGGGCCGTGGCCGGCATCGCGCTGACCCTCGTCGGCCAGTCCAAGATGTACAGCGTCACCGAGCCCGACGTCGGCAACTTCCTGCCGAAGTCGTACGACTCGGCGGCCGCCCTGCGGATCGCCGAGGACAAGTTCGGCGCCAAGCCCGACGGCAACGCCGTCACCGTGCTCGTCGCCCGCGAGGACGGGCGCAGGCTCGCCGCGGCCGACGGCGCGCGCATCGACAGGATCGCTGCCGGGCTCGGCAAGCACCGCCTGACGATGGAGAACCCCGACGACATGCCGTCGTTCCTGCTGGACGACCACTCCCAGAGGCCGGTCGTGCGGCCGGTGGCCGACGCGCCCGACAAGTCGTTCCGCCTGCTCTCCGTCGCGCTCAAGGGCAACAACAACGACCCCGCGCTCCAGGACCTCTTCCGCGACTTCCGCGAGCACGCGCAGAAGGAGTTCGACCGGGCCGGCCTGCGCAGCGGGTTCACCGGCGGCCTCGCGGACCTCGCCGACACGGCGGAGGACCAGGAGGACACCGAGAAGCTGGTCGGCATCCTGACCATGGGGCTCATCGTGCTCCTGAACGTGCTCGCCTTCCGCAGCGTGCTCGCCGCGCTCCTGCCGCTGCTCGCGGTGACGATCATCGGAGGCGCCGCGGCCGGCGCGGTGGTCTGCACGGCCCTGCTGTTCGACTTCAAGCTCGACCCGTCGACGCCGTCCCTGATCACGGTGGTGCTCCTGGGCATCGGCGTCGACTACTTCCTGTTCCTGCTGTTCCGCTTCCGCGAGCTGCTGCGGGCCGATCCGGCGGCGCGCCCGCGGGACGTCGCGGGGGAGTGCGCGGGCCGGGTCGGCGCGGCCATCGCGTCGGCCGCGCTCACCATCGTGGCCGCGTTCGCCACCCTGGGCATCGCGAGCTTCGGGCAGTTCAAGGTGCTCGGCCCGGCCATCGCGGTGTGCGTCCTGGTGATGCTCGTCGCCAGCCTCACCTTCATGCCCGCGCTGCTCGCGGTGTCGGGGCGCAAGATGTTCTGGCCGTCGCGGTCGCTGCGCAAGCAGCCGCGGGCGGGGATGAGCGCCCGGCTCGGGGAGCGCATCGCCCGGCGTCCGTTCCTCTTCGTGGCCGCCAGTGTCGGTCTCCTGGTCGCGCTGAGCGCCGGCGCGCTCGGCATGAAGATGGACTACGGCACGGACCCGGGCCCGGACGACACACCCGCGGCGGTGACGGCCGAGGAGATCGCCGAGGCGCTGCCGGGCGGCGTGGACAGCCCGCACACCGTGTACGTCACGGGCGAGGGGTCGAAGGAGGTCACGATCGACCGGGCGGGACTCGACGGGCTCACCAAGGGGCTGAAGGCCGTCAAGGGCGTCGGGCGGGTGGCGCGGCCGGTGCTCAACAAGGAGCACACGGCCGCCAAGGTGGACTTCTACCTGGACATGGACGTGCAGTCGCAGCGGGCCCGCGACGTCGTCTCCGACGAGGTGCGGCCCGTGGTCTCCCAGGCGGCGCCGCCCGGCACCGAGGCCCATGTGTCGGGCCAGGCCGCGATCTTCTCGGACATCTCCGAGGCGGTGTCGAAGGACCTCAAGGTGGTCTTCCCGGTGGCGGCGGCGCTGATCGCCCTGATCCTGGTGGCCCTGCTGCGCAGCCTGCTCGCGCCGCTGGTCCTGATGCTCGCCATCGGGCTGGGCTTCACGGCGACGCTCGGGTCCGGCGTGCTCGTCTTCCAGCACCTCCTCGACCGGCCGGGGGTGTCCTTCACGCTTCCGCTGGTGCTGTTCCTGTTCGTCGTCGCCCTCGGCACCGACTACAACATCCTGATCAGCGACCGCATCCGGGAGGAGATGGGGCGGCCGGGCACGGCCCGGCAGGCGGTGGCCGCCGCGGTGCGGCACACGGCCCCGGCCGTCGTCACCGCCGGAGTCGTCCTCGCGGGCTCCTTCGCGAGCCTCGCGGTGAACCCGTCCCCGGCCACCCAGGAGATCGGCCTCGTCACCGCGCTCGGCATCGGCCTCTCGTCGCTCGTCCTCTCGATCGTCCTGGTGCCCGCGGTGGTGGCGATGCTCGGCCGGGCGACGTGGTGGCCCTCCCGGGCGGGCCGCGGGTCCGGCGGCGCGCACGGCCGCCACGGCGGGTACGGCGGCCACGGCGGGCCCGGCCACCAGGCGGCCGCCCCCGCGGAGTACGGCTCGTACGCGGGGACCCACCAGCAGCAGGCGTACGGCTCGCCGTACGGACCGGAGCGCGGCTCGGGGGTCCGCCGCTGACGGCGGGCGTGGAGAAGCCGGGGAGGCGGGGGGCGTTCCCGTCTCCCCGGCTTCGTCGGGGTCCCGGCCGTGTCAGGGGGCGGGAGCACGGCCGGGGGTGCCCGCGGCGGCCACCGGGGTGCAGGCGGTGGCCGCCGCGGCCGTGGCGGTGGTCACCGGGGTCGCGGCGGTGACCACCGGGGCCCTACTTCAGGCCCTCGTGGATCGCGGTGGCCAGCTCGCCGTTGGCGGTGTCGCCGCTGAACTCCCAGAAGAAGGCGCCGCCGAGTCCCTGCTCCTTGGCCCAGGCCATCTTGGCCCGGACGGTCGCCGGGGTGTCGTACGACCACCAGTTGGTGCCGCAGTGGGCGTAGGCCGTGCCCGCGACGGTGCCGTTGGACGGGCAGGAGTTCTTCAGGACCTTGTAGTCCTCGATGCCCTGCTCGTAGGAGCCCTGCGCGGGGCCGGTGGCGGTGCCGCCGGGCTCCTTCTGGGTGACGCCGGTCCAGCCGCGGCCGTAGAAGCCGATGCCGAGCAGCAGCTTCTTGGCCGGTACGCCCTTGGCCTTGAGCTTGCTGATCGCGGCCGCGGAGTTGAAGCCCTGCTTCGGGATGCCCGGGTAGTCGGTGAGCGGGGAGTGCGGGGCGGTCGGGCCCTTGGCGTCCCAGGCGCCGAAGAAGTCGTACGTCATCACGTTGTACCAGTCGGTGTACTGCGCGGCGCCGCCGTAGTCGGCGGAGTCGATCTTGCCGCCGGGGGAGGCGTCGGCGGTGATGGCGGCGGTGACGAGGTTGTTCGCGCCGAACTTGCCCCGGAACGCCTGCATCATCGTCTTCATCACGGCCGGGCCCGAGCTGTCACAGGTCAGGCCGCACGCGTTCGGGTACTCCCAGTCCAGGTCGATGCCGTCGAAGACGTCGGCCCAGCGCGGGTCCTCGACCAGCTTGTGGCAGGAGTCGGCGAACGCCTCGGGGTTCTTCATGGCGTCGGTGAAGCCGCCGGACCAGGTCCAGCCGCCGAACGACCACAGCACCTTGATGTGCGGGTACTTGGCCTTCAGCTTGCGGAGCTGGTTGAAGTTGCCGCGCAGTGGCTGGTCCCAGGTGTCGGCCACGCCGTCCACGGACTGGTCGGCGGTGTAGGCCTTCTCGTAGTCGGCGTAGGAGTCGCCGATGGTGCAGCGGCCGTTCTGGACGTTGCCGAAGGCGTAGTTGATGTGCGTGATCTTCTCGGCGGAGCCGGAGGTCACGATGTTCTTCACGTGGTAGTTGCGCTGGTAGACGCCCCAGTTGGTGAAGTAGCCGAGCTTCACCTTGGCACCGGGGTCGGGGTCCGGGCCGCCGCCGCCGGCGGTGCGCACCTTCACGGACGCGCTGGCCGGGCCGGTCTGGTCCGCGGTGTCGCGGGCCTGGACGGCGTAGGAGTAGTCGGTGCCCTTGGTGAGCCCGGAGTCGGCGTACGAGGTGCCGGTCACGGTGGCGACCTTGGCGCCGTCGCGCAGCACGTCGTAGTTCTTGACGCCCTTGTCGTCGGTGGCGGCCTTCCAGTCCAGCTTCACCGAGGTCTCGGTGATGCCGGACGCGGTCGGGGCGCCGGGCGCGGAGGGCGGCTTGTCACCGGGCTGGCCGCCGCCGTCGCAGCTCTCGCCGTTGAGCGTGCAGTTGTCCGGGTTGCCGGTGCCGGTGCCGTTGAACCCGAAGGTGACGGACGCGCCGGGGGCGAGCGTCCCGTTCCAGCCGAGGTTCTTGGCGGTCCAGCGGTTGCCGGAGTTGGTGACGGTGGCGTCCCAGGCGGAGGTGACCCTGGTCCCGGACGGGAAGTCCCACTCGACGGTCCAGGAGCTGAGGGCGGCGGTGCCGGTGTTCTTGACGGTCCACTTGCCCTCGAAGCCGCTGCCCCAGTCCTGGGACTTGGTGTACGTGGCGGTGGCCTGGGCGGCGGCCCCGGCGGCGGCCTTCGGCGGGGCGTCCGGTGCGGCCTCGGCGCTTCCCGAGAGCGCGACGAGGGTGGCGAAGGGCAGCAGCAGGGTGGTGAGCCCCGCCACCAGCCGGTGTCTTGACCTGTGACTGACGCGCAAGGTGTGCTCCTCGGTCGAGTTCCGGGGGTGGGGGTGGAACCCTGCGACGCCCGTGAGCACCGTGTGGATGTCGTGTACATCTCCTGTGCTCACCGCAGTGCGGCGAGAATAGAAAGGTCTGGACCAACGGTCAAGGGTGTCGGCCGCCGCCGCGGGGGCCGGGGGGACGGCAGCCCTCCGCCCGCGACGGCGGGACCGGCGCGAGCAGCGGTCAGGCCCCCAACTCCTGGGCCAGCACCGCCGCCTGCACCCGGCTGCGCAGCTCCAGCTTGGCCAGCAGCCGGCTCACATGGGTCTTCACCGTGGCCTCCGCCATGTCCAGACGCCGGGCGATCTCCGCGTTGGACAGGCCCTCGCCGAGGCAGGAGAGCACCTCGCGCTCCCGCCGCGTCAGCCGGTCGAGGACCGACGGGTCCGGCGCGTTCGGGGCGCGCACCGGGCGGGGGGTGGCGAACTCGGCGATGAGGCGGCGGGTCACGGCGGGCGCGATCAGGCCCTCGCCGCGCGCCACCGTGCGGACCGCGTCGAGCAGCGCCCTCGCCTCCGTGTTCTTCAGCAGGAACCCCGACGCCCCGGCGCGCAGCGCGCCGAAGACGTACTCGTCCAGGTCGAACGTCGTCAGGACGAGCACGTCCGCCAACCCCTCGGCGACGACCTGGCGGGTCGCGGAGACGCCGTCGAGGCGCGGCATCTGTATGTCCATCAGGACGAGGTCCGGCCGCAGTTCGCGGGCGAGCGCCACGGCCTGTTCGCCGTCCGCGGCCTCGCCGACGACCTCGATGTCGGGCGCGCTGCGCAGGATCAGCACCAGGCCCGCCCGGACGGCGGACTGGTCCTCGGCGACGAGCACGCGGATCATTCGGTCACCTCTCTGTCTGCGGGGTCGACGGGCAGCCGGGCGGCCACCTGCCACACCTTTCCCTCACGTCCCCCGGGCGCGTCCGGGCCGGGTGCCACGAGCGCCTCGGGGCCCGCCGTGAACGTGCCGCCGAGCAGCGCGGTCCGCTCCCGCATGCCGACGAGCCCGGCGCCGGACCCGGGCGCGCGGGGGCCCGGGGTGTCGCCGTACGGGCTGGTCACGCGGACGCACAGGGCGTCCGGGGCGCGGAGGAGGGCCACGGTGACCCGGCCGGGAGCGGCGTGCTTGAGCGCGTTCGTGAGGGACTCCTGCACGATGCGGTAGGCGGCCAGCTCGACCGGCGCGGGCAGGGGGGAGTCGTCCGGGGTGCGGGCGTCGTCGAGGGTGACGTCGAGGCCGTTGGCGCGGGCGTGGTCGAGCAGCGCGCCGAGGCCGTCCAGGGTGGGCGCGGCCGTCGGCTCGGTGTCGCCGCTGGAGTCGCGCAGGATGCCGATGAGGCGGCGCATCTCGGCCAGGCCCTCCACGCTGTTCTGGCGGATGACGGCGAGCGCGTCCCGGGTGGTCCGCTCGTCGTCGAGGGAGAGCGCGGCCGTGGAGTGGATGGCGATCGCCGACAGGTGGTTGGCGACCACGTCGTGCAGCTCGCGGGCCATCCGGGCGCGCTCGGCGGTGACGGCCTGGACCCGGTCCATCTCGGCGAGCAGCGCGGTCTGCTCGGCGCGCAGCCGGGCCATCTCGGCGGCCTCCCGGTGGTTGCGCACCAGGACCCCGGTCGTCGCGGGTGCGAACGAGACCAGGGCGGTGACCGCACCGATGAGCAGCGCCTCCGGCGCCCGGATCCAGGCCAGGAAGCCGATCGTCATGGCCACCGTGATCAGGCCGGTGGTGACGGGGATGCGCCGGGCCGCGGCCGGGGTGCCGTACAGCACGGCGGCGTAGACGAGGTCGGTGAACATCACGACCGTCGCCAGGTTCCCGGGCGTCAACTGGTCGGCGACGAGCGCGAGGGTGCCCGCGGCCAGGGCGAACTGCGGCGCGGTCCGGCGCAGCAGCTCCAGGGCCGCCATGACGACAAGCGGCAGCAGCGTCCAGGCGCTGCCGAACGGCCGGTCCGTCTGCATGCGCAGCCCCAGCGCCCAGAAGAGCACGCCGCTGGCCAGGCTGGCGACGGCGATGCGGACGTCGACGACGTCGGGGCGGGCGAGCGGCAGCGGCATGACTCCATCCAACACGGCGGGCGCCGCCGCGGCCTCCCTACGCCGGGTGAAGCGCGAGTACATCGAAGGATGCAGCCCCGCTTCGTCACTGGCGACGACGATCCCGGGCCGCCGGGGGGCGAGCCTGGGGGAGTGACCGGAAAGACCAGCGGGCCCGGGAGGAACGAGCCGTGATCGTCACACTGATCATCATCTGCGAGGTGGGCTTCTGGCTGATCCTGGCCGCGGGCCTCGCGCTGCGGTACTGGGCGAAGATGCCCCGGACGAGTGTCGCCGTGCTGCTGTGCGAGCCGCTGCTCGAAGTCGTCCTGTTCGTCGTCACCGCGATCGACCTGAAGAACGGCGCCGAGCCGGACTGGAAGCACGGCATGGCCGCCGTCTACATCGGCTACTCGGTCGCGCTCGGCCACTACACGATCAGGTGGGTGGACGTCCGGGTCGCGCACCGCTTCGCGGGCGGGCCGAAGCCGCGCACGCCGAGGTACGGCCGGGCGCGCGCCGTGCACGAGTGGAAACTCGCCGCCCGCTGGATACTGGCCGCGGCGATCGCCATGGCCCTGCTCCAGGGCGCGATCTGGTACGTCGGCCCGGACGGGGAGACCGACTCGCTGCGGGCCTGGCAGCAGCGGATGCTCTGGGCCGTCGGCATCAACGTGATCATCGCGGCGAGCTACACGCTGTTCCCCAAGCGGGTCCCCGCGCCGGGACCGGGCGGCGAGACCTCCGACGAGCGGCACCCGCTCACCAAGGTGTGAGGCCCCGGGCGCGGCGCCCCCCCGGCCCGTCCCGCGCCCTGTCGCGACGGGCCTGTCCGGTGTCCCGGGCGGGCTCTAGCGCTCGCCCCCGGGCACCCACAGCACGTCCCCGTTCTCCTTGTTCGCCGTCCGCGCCAGGATGAACAGCAGGTCGGAGAGGCGGTTGAGGTACGTGGCGGTGAGCGGGTTCATGGTCTCGCCGTGCACCTCCAGCGCGGCCCAGGTGGAGCGCTCGGCCCGCCGCACCACGGTGCACGCCTGGTGCAGCAGCGCCGCGCCCGGCGTACCGCCCGGCAGGATGAAGCTGCGCAGCTTCTCCAGGCGCTCGTTGAACCGGTCGCAGTCCGCCTCCAGCTTGTCGACGTAGAACTGCTCGACCCGCAGCGGCGGGTACGCGGGGTCCTCGACCACGGGTGTGGACAGGTCCGCGCCCACGTCGAAGAGGTCGTTCTGGACCCGGGTGAGGACCGCCGCGATCTCGGCGTCGAGGTCGCCGAGCGCGAGGGCCGTGCCGATGACGGCGTTGGCCTCGTTCGCGTCGGCGTACGCGGCGATCCGCAGGTCGGTCTTGGCGGTCCTGCTCATGTCGCCGAGGGCGGTGGTGCCCCGGTCGCCGGTACGGGTGTAGATGCGCGTCAGATTGACCATGCCGCCAGCCTAGTGAGCCCCCGGCGCGCCCCCCGTGCCGCCCGCGGGCGCTCAGGACCCGGCGCCGCGCACGACCCGGGTGCCGACCGCCACCGCCGCGAGCGCGAAGCCGACCGCGACCAGGGCGCCGTACAGCATGTGCGCGGTGGCGTACTCGCCGACGTACGCGTCGCGGACCGCGTCCACCAGGTACCGGAACGGCGTGAGGTGCGAGAGCACGTCGAGCCAGTCGGGCCCCAGCGACATCGGCAGCATCAGGCCGGACAGCAGCATCGCGGGCATGGCGAGTCCGTTCACGGTCGGGCCGAACTCCTGCGGGGTGCGCACCTTCAGGGCGAGGGCGTACGACAGGGCGGCGAGGGCCACGGTCAGCAGGGCCACGAAGGCGAAGCCGATGAGGATCCCGGCGAGCGGCGCCCGCAACCCCATCACCAGGGCGGCGAGCACCAGCAGCACCGCCTGGAAGACGAAGAGCGCGGCGTCCCTGAGCAGCCGGCCGAGCAGCAGCGCGAGCCGGCTGGCCGGGGTGACGCGCGTCCGCTCGACCACGCCCCAGTTGTTCTCCAGGATCAGCGCGAAACCGCTGAACGAGGCGCCGAACAGGCTGAGTTGCAGCAGCAGCCCCGGCACCAGGACCTGCCAGGAGTCACCGTCGGCCGCGAGCGGCAGGTCGGTGAGGAGCGGGCCGAAGAACAGCAGGTACAGCAGCGGCATCAGCACCCCGAAGAGCATCTGGAACCGGGAGCGCAGGGTCTGGCGGGCGTAGCGCCGGAAGAGCAGCGCGGTGTCGTGCAGGAGCATGGCGAAGTCCGGAGGTCGAAGGGGACGGTCGGGGCCGGAAGGGGACGGGAGGGCCGGGCGGCGACGGGCGGGGGTGGGGCGGGGGAGCGGGCCTCAGACGGCGACGGGCGTGGTGTCGGCGGGGGCCGGGCCGCGCCCGGTGATGGCGAGGAACGCGTCCTGGAGCGTGGCGTCGGGCGAGCCGGCGTACCGCTCCTTGAGCGCGGCGGGCGTGCCCCCGGCGACGACCACGCCCTCGTCCACGACGACGATCCGGTCGGCCAGGGCGTCGGCCTCGTCCAGGTAGTGCGTGGTGAGGAAGACCGTGGTGCCGTACGTGTCCCGCAGGCGGCGCACCAGGTCCCACAGGTCGGCGCGGCTGCCCGGGTCGAGACCGGTGGTCGGCTCGTCGAGGAACAGGACGGCCGGGCGGTGGGTGAGCCCGAGCGCGAGGTCGAGCCTGCGCCGCTGGCCGCCGGAGAGCGCGGCGGTCCTGCGGTGCAGCAGCCCGGTCAGGCCGAGGACGTCCGCCAGCTCCTCGGCGCGGGCTGCGGCCTCGGCCTGCGGCAGGTGGTAGAGCCGCCCCTGGAGGACGAGCTCGTCGCGCACCGTCTCCTGCGGGTCGACGCCGCCCGACTGGGCGACATACCCGATCTTCGAGCGGACGCCCGCGGGGTCGCGCAGCAGGTCGTGGCCCGCGACGGTGGCGGCGCCGCCGGTGGGCGGCAGGAGCGTGGTGAGCATCCGCAGGGTGGTGGTCTTGCCCGCGCCGTTCGGCCCCAGGAAGCCGAGGATCTCCCCGGGCTCGACGGTCAGGTCGACGCCGCGCACGGCCCGCACCGGGCCGCTCCTGGTCGTGAAGGTCCGGCTGAGCCCGGCCGTACTGATGATTGCCATGGAGACCACAAAAACAGATCCACTGAAACTTTGCAATGCACCCAAGTTTTAAGTGGCCATAGGGAGGGGGCCTACGATGGGCGCATGGCTGAGGGACTGAGGGAGCGCAAGAAGCGGCAGACCAGGCAGCGGATCTCGGACATCGCGACCGGGCTCTTCCTGGAGCGCGGCTTCGCCGCCGTGACGGTCGCCGACGTCGCGGAGGCGGCCGACGTCTCGGTCAACACCGTCTACAACTACTTCCCGGCCAAGGAGGACCTGTTCCTCGACCGCGGCGAGGACATGGTCGACCGGCTCTCGCGGTGGGTACGCGGCCGGCGCGCCGGCGAGTCCGCCGCCGACGCGGTGCTGCGCGAGCTGCGCACCCTCGTCGAGGGCGTCTCGCCCACCGTCGGGCTCTTCGCGGGCTACGCCGACTTCATGCGGGTCATCGCCGACTCGTCCGCCCTGCGCTCCCGGCTCTGGGCCCTGCAGCAGGAGAGCCTGCGCGGCCTGGAGGCCACCCTCCGCGAGGAGGCGGGCCCCGGCGGCCACCTGCCCGACCTCGTCGCGGGCCAGCTCGCCTGGCTGCACGCCACCGTCATGGGCTGGATCGGCGCCGAGATGGTCAAGCGCCGCGACCCCGCCGAGGTCTCCCGCGAGGCGCTCGTCCTCATCGACGAGACGGAGGAGCTGCTGAGCGAACGGGTCCTCAACTACGCCGTCCGCAAGCCCTCCTGACCCCTTGCGGCCCCCCTCGTCCCGCGCCCCGGTGTGATGTCCGTCAAATGGCACGTGGCGTGCGTCTCTTCACCGCCACAGCGCGCCGCGCGACCGCTAGTGTCCGGTTCGGAGCGATACGTAAACAGCGGGTAAGCGCTCCTACAGACGCCAGGTAAGGGGAGTCGTAACGTGGCACGAAAGCTCGCCGTCATCGGAGCCGGACTCATGGGGTCCGGCATCGCCCAGGTCTCCGCCCAGGCGGGCTGGGACGTGGTCCTGCGCGACGTCACCGACGAGGCGCTGACCCGGGGCACCGACGGCATCAAGGCCTCGTACGAGAAGTTCGTGAGCAAGGGCAGGCTCGACGCCGCGGACGCCGAGGCGGCCCTCGGCCGCATCACGACCACCACCGACCTGGACGCCGCCGCCGACGCGGACGTCGTCGTCGAGGCCGTCTTCGAGAAGCTGGAGGTCAAGCACGAGATCTTCCGCACCCTCGACAAGCTCGTGCGGGACGAGACCGTGCTCGCCTCCAACACCTCCGCCATCCCCATCACCAAGATCGCGGCCGTCACGGAGCGCCCCGAGCGCGTCGTCGGCGCCCACTTCTTCTCGCCGGTGCCCATGATGCAGCTCTGCGAGCTCGTCCGCGGCCACAAGACCAGCGACGAAACCCTCGCCACCACCCGGGAGTTCGCCGAGTCCGTCGGCAAGACCTGCATCGTCGTGAACCGCGACGTCGCGGGCTTCGTGACCACCCGCCTCATCGCCGCCCTCGTCGTCGAGGCCGCCAGGCTCCACGAGTCGGGCGTCGCCACCGCCGAGGACATCGACACCGCCTGCAAGCTCGGCTTCGGCCACGCCATGGGCCCGCTCGCCACCGCGGACCTCACCGGCGTCGACATCCTGCTGCACGCCACCGACAACATCTACACGGAGTCGCAGGACGAGAAGTTCGCCGCTCCGGAGCTGATGCGCCGGATGGTGGACGCCGGCGACATCGGCCGCAAGAGCGGCCAGGGCTTCTACCGGTACTGAGGCTTCCACCGGTACTGAGGCTTCCACCGGTACTGAACGCCGACGGAACGACGGGCGCGGACGTGCGGAATCACTCCGAGGATCACCCCTCGGAGTGATTTCGGTATCGGTTCGCTTACAGACGGCAACTTCCTCACCCACGTGACAGTCAGTTGCTGTGACATACACAGACGCCTGGAGGCACGGGCGTCACACACGACACCGCACTCTTGGGAGCGCATATGCACATCAGGGGCGACCAGGCCCAGCTGGTCGTCGGGGGACGCCTCGACGTACGCAGCGCGGCGGACGCCCGTACGGTCCTGCACTCGGCCGTCGACGACGGCGCCGGCGACCTGGTGCTCGACCTCTCCGAACTCGACTCGTGGGACGCCACGGGACTCGGCGTCATCATGGGCGCGCACCGGCGCGCCGGGCGGTGCGGACGCAGGCTCGTCCTGCGCGGTGTGCCGCCGCAGATGCAGCGCCTCCTCGTGGCCACCCGGCTGCACCGCATCCTCGCCATCGAGGGCGGCATCGGAGTCGAATCGCTTCCTCGCGTGTGACGCCCGGCTCCGCGCGCCGACGGCGGCACGCGGGCCAAGGGGCGCAAGCGGTGCGGGACGTGATCTTCACCCGCAATCCTCACGAGACTGTGACGTCTCGGGCGGGGTGGTACCCCGCCCTCCGCGGAGATACTGAAGACGGTTTAGGGTTCGGTCGCCCGACGAATATCGACGAACCCGCACGGGGGCACCGGATCAGAAGCGACAGCGCGGTGTGCCCAAGGCCGGAGGGGGCTTCGCACACGACGCATCTGGGGGGCTTGGACCATGGACCCGACGACCCGGGGGCCGGAGGAGTACGGACCGGAGGGGCACGGCCGTGACGGCCACGGTGCCGCCCGGCCCGACGCCCACGACGGCCACGACGGCACCGGACGCGAGAGCCGCCCGCCGCGGCAGGACCCCCCGCCGGGACCGGCGGGCGGGCACGGGCCCGGCACACCCGGCCTCGGTGAGCCCGCCCCCGCGCCGGTCCGCGCCGTGCGGCTCGTCACCGGCGACCTGCTCCTCACGGTCAACCCCGTGGACGGCAGCGAGATAGAGCCCTGCCCGCCCGGCGAACACCCCGACCCGCCGCGGAAGTACACCGCCGCCGAGCGCGCCGAACGGCGCCGCGCCGCGCTGCCGCCCGTGCCGCCCGGCCCCGCCCTGCCGCGCACCGCGCTCCTCGGCCGCCGGGAGGAGCGCGAACGCCTGGTCCGGCTGCTCGCCCGCGGCCGCTCCGTCCGCCTGACCGGGCCGGCGGGCTCCGGGCGCACCGCCCTCATCGACGCCGTCGCCGAGGACTGCGCCGACCTCGCCCCCGACGGCGTGATCCGCCTCTCCGGCTACCACCGGGCACCGACGGACCTCCTGTACGACCTGTGCGCCGCCGTCCACGACACCCGCGAGCACCGCCCCGACCGGGCCCTGCTGCGCGAACTCGTCGGCGGCATCGGCGCCGTGGTCGTCGTCGACGACCTCGAGTTCGGCGGCGCCGCCCTGGAGGACCTCCTCGACGCCACGCCCGAGTGCGCTTTCCTGCTCGCCGCGACGCCCGACGTGGCCGCGCCCGCGCCCGAGTCCCACCTCGAAGAGGTCTTCCTCGGCGGCCTCGGCCGCGGCGACGCCCTGGAGCTCCTGGAGCGCGCCGTCGGCCGCGTCCTCACCGACGAGGAGGCCGACTGGGCGGGGGACCTGTGGTTCGAGTCCGAGGGCCTGCCGCTGCGCTTCGCGCAGGCCGGAGCCCTGCTGCGGCTCCAGGACGAACTGCGCGCCAACCCGGCCGCCTTCGACGACGCCGCCCGCGACGGCCGGGGCGCCGCGGCCGGACCGGCGCCGTTCGCCGCCGCGGACGAGATATCCACCGAGGCGTCGCCGCCCTCCCTCGCCGACGGCGTCGCGCCGGCCGCGCCGCTCGCCGCCCGGCTGAGCCCGTCCGCACGCGCCGCCCTGCGGTTCGCCGTCGCGCTCGGCGGCGAGCTGCCGCACCCGGCGCACCTGCCCGCCCTGGTCGGCGACACCCACGCCGACGCGGCGCTCGCCGAGCTCGTCGACAGCGCCCTCGTGACCCCGGTCGGCGGGCACTACCGGCTCGCCGCCGGGGTCCGCGTCCAACTGGAGGCCGCCGGGTACGCCGACGACGCCGCCGCGCACGCGCAGTCCGCGGCCCAGCACTACGCCTGGTGGTCCGGGCACCCGTCGGTCGGCCCCGAGCGCGTCGTCGCCGAGGCGGACGCGATCCTCGCGGCGCTCACCGCCCTGGTGGCGGCCCGCGGCGGGACGGCCGGGCCCGGCGCCGCCGACGAGCCGTCGGCCGCGGTGCTGCTCGCCCGCACCGTCGCGCCCGCCTTCGCCGCGGGGCTCGACTGGGGCGCCTGGGAGCGGGCCCTGCGCTCCGGCCAGGAGGCCTCACGCACCGCCGGCGAGGTGGCCGAACAGGCCTACTTCCACCACGAGTTGGGCATCCTGGCGCTGTGCGGCGGGCGGCTCGACCGGGCCCGCGCCGAGCTGGAGGCCTCCATCGGCCTGCGCGGCGCCCTCGCCGACAAGCGCGGCATGATCGCGGGGCGCCGCGCGCTCGCCCTGGTCGCCGACCGCTCCGGCGGGGTCCTGCCCGGGGGCCGGACGGCGGCGGGCGAAGAGGTCCCGGACGCCCGGTCGGAGGAGTCGGCCTCGCCGGCCGGCGGGGTGCCCGCCCCGTTCGTGCCGCCCGCGCCCGCCGCGCCGGTCCCCTCGCCCGACGAGGCCGAGACCGTGGTCACCCCGCAGGCCGCGCCCGCGCCGCCGCCGGTCCCGCCCGCGAGGCCCCGGCGTCGGCCGGGCCGCCTGGCCGTCCTGCGCGGCACCCGGCGCAACCTCGTCGCCGCCGGGGCGGGCGCCCTGCTCGTCGCCGTGCTCGGCACGGTGGTCCCCCACGGCGCGACCTCCCGCGGCGACGACGGCGGGCGCCCCGACAAGGTCCGCACCGACCAGTCGGCGAGCGCGGACGACGACGGCGGCGGCCTCGGCGCCGACGAGCCGGACGAGAGCTCCTCGCAGCGGCAGACCGGCCCCGGCGCGGACGGCGTACCCGGCACCTCCGACGACCCCACACCGCCGCGCGGCAGCAGCACGCCGTCGGAGGGCGGCGACGGGACGAAGGGCCCCACCACCACGCCCAGCGGCACGCCCTCGGGCAAGCCCAGCGAGCGGCCGACGACGCGGCCGCCCACGAGCCGGCCGCCCACCACGCACCCGCCCACGTCCAGGCCGCCGACGACCCGGCCGCCGACCACGCGGCCGCCGACGACGCAGCCGCCGGTGACCACCGTGCCGCCCACGACCCGGCCGCCGACCACCCCCAACACGTCGGACTCCGCGAGCCGCCCCGGCCCGTCCAGCCCGGCGAACAGCGACAGCTCGGGGACCGGCCCCGGCTCGCCGGCGATCTGAGGCGTACGAGGATCTGCGGGCGTACGAGGAGGGGGCGGGCCCTTGCACAGGGCCCGCCCCCTCCTCGTACAGGTGCGGGTACGGCTGGTCTTCCTCGTGCGGTACGGCTCCTCGGCCGTGCGCGGGGGTACGGCTGCCCGGCCGTGCGCGTGCGGGCGGGCGTCAGAACAGCCGCAGCTTGTCGTCCTCGATGCCGCGCAGCGCGTCGTAGTCGAGGACGGCGCAACTGATGCCGCGGTCCGTGGCCAGGACGCGGGCCTGCGGCTTGATCTCCTGGGCGGCGAAGACGCCCCTGACCGGCGCAAGGTGCGGGTCGCGGTTCAGGAGCTCCAGGTAGCGGGTGAGTTGCTCCACGCCGTCGATCTCGCCGCGGCGCTTGATCTCCACGGCGACGGTCCGCCCCTCGGCGTCGCGGCAGAGGATGTCGACGGGTCCGATCGCCGTCATGTACTCGCGGCGAATCAGGGAGTATCCCTCGCCGAGTGTCTCGATCCGGTCGGCGAGCAGCTCCTGGAGGTGCGCTTCCACGCCGTCCTTGATGAGGCCGGGGTCCACGCCCAGTTCGTGCGTGGAGTCGTGGAGCACCTCCTCCATCGTGATGATGAGCTTCTCGCCCGCCTTGTTCGTGACGGTCCACACGGCGGAGTCCTCGCCCGTGCCCTCCTTCAGGGTGCACGGCGGCGACATCCAGTTGAGGGGCTTGTAGGCCCGGTCGTCAGCGTGGATGGAGACGCTGCCGTCCGCCTTGACCAGGATCAGGCGGGGGGCCGACGGGAGGTGGGCGGTGAGCCTGCCCGCGTAGTCCACGGAGCAGCGGGCGATGACGAGACGCATGGTCGGCAACGCTACTCGACGGCGGGACGGTCCAGCGAATTCACCCGTTCCCGGCCCTCGGGCACGGCCCGGGGGCGCACCACTTGTCCGCCGATGGACCCCTTCGAACCTGGCCAGTTATCCGCCCAATCTCCTGGTGCCCTCCACCGGCGTTGCCTACCGTATAAGCGGGAGGTCGTCGCGCGTGCACGCTGCGTATACGAGCTCCTTCCCTGCCCGTAGGCCCCTGCCCTCTGGGGGTGCGAGAGGAGAACCCATGTCGCTCGACGTCTCACCGGCGCTGTTGGAACAGGCCGAGCGAGGCGAGGTCGACGAAGCCGCCTTCGTCGACTGCGTCCGGACCTCCCTGCCTTACGCGTGGGAGTTGATCAGCTCCCTGGTGGCCCAGTTGAAGGTCGACGGCGGCGAGTTCGCCGACAACCAGACGCCGCCGCCGGACGAGCAGGCGCGCGGCCAACTGCTGCGCGCGCTCGCGAGTGACGCGATCCGCGGTGCCCTGCAGCGCCACTTCGGGGTACGCCTGGCGTTCCAGAACTGCCACCGTGTGGCGGTCTTCCCACTGGACGCCTCGGTGGACGACAGGCTGGCCAAGTTCACGTCGATCCGCGGCCAGTTGCTGAACCAGTCGCCCGAACTCAGGGACTGCTGAAGGCAGTTGCTGCCGCTCCGCCGCGGGAGGTGTGTTGGTGCGGGGCGGCAGCTCTTCTCTGGCGTGGGCGCCTTGTGCGGGTGCCCCTGGCGGGGCGGGGCCTTTCCCCTGGCGGGGGGCCTCCCCTGGCGGGGAGCGATTCCCTGGTGTGGGGCGCTTCTGTGGTGGGGCGTGCCTGTGGTGGGGCGTTTCTGTGGTGGGTTTTTTGCTGCGGGTTGGGGTGGGCTGGGCGCGCAGTTCCCCGGGCCCCGGGGGGGGGGGGGGGGGGGGGGGGGGGGGGGGTGCCCCCCCCCCCGGGGGGGGGGGGGGGGGGGGGGGGGGGGGGTGTGGGGGGGGGGGGGGGGGGGGGGGGGGGGGGGGGGGGGGGGGTTTTTGGGGGGGGGGGGGGGGGGGGGGGCGCGCAGTTCCCCGCGCCCCTTTCGGGGCGCTCCTGTGCTGGCGCGGCTTGTACCCCGCGCCCCTTTCGGGGCGCTCCTGTGCTGGGGTGGCTTGTTTCTCGTGGGCCTTTCGGGGCGCTCCTGTGTGGGTGGGCTCGGTGTCAGGGGAGGTGGGGGAGGACCTCTGTGCCCAGGCGGCGGATGTTTTCTTCTGTGGTGGTCAGGTCTCCGGAGCCTTCCACCAGGAACGCGAAGCGGGTGATGCCCGTGCGTTCGGCGGTGGCGGTGATGCGGTCCACGCACACCTGGGGCGTGCCCACGGGGTGGATGCCGCACAGCAGTTCCGTGTACGCGGACGGGTCGCGCATGGCGCGGGCGCGGCCGTCCACCGTGACGTGGGCCTCCAGGCCCTGCCGCAGCCAGCCGGGCATCGCCTTCTGGAGCGTCTCGGCCGCCTCCGCGCGGCGGTCGGCGATCTGCACGACCCCGGCCGACACATGGGCGGCGGCGGCCACTTCGTCCGGCGTACGGCCGGCGGCCCGCGCGTGCCTGCCCCACAGGGCCACCATTTCGGCCTTCTCCTCGTCGCCGACGTGCATGCCCAGGAGCATCGGCAGGCCGTGGGCGGCCGCGAGGCGGACGCTCGACGGCGACGTGCACGCGACGATCACCTCGGGGGCGCGCGGCGGGTCCGGAACCCCCGGCGCCGCCTCCGCCTCCGCCGGGCGCAGCCGGGGTACCACCGCGACCTCGCGGAAGTCGTAGCGGCCGCCGGGGCCCCCGACCCGCGGCTCGCCGCTCAGCCAGCGCAGCAGCAGGTCGAGCGACTCCGGGAACCCCCGCTCGTACGCCTCCGTGCCGGCGCCGAAGACCTCCAGGTCCACCCAGGGGCCGCCGCGCCCCACGCCCAGGCTGAACCGGCCGCCGGTGGTCAGGTGCAGCAGCGCGGCCTGCTCGCCGAGCGCCACCGGGTGGGCGGTGGGCAGGACGCTCACGGCGGTGCCGACGCGCAGGCGCCGGGTGCGGCCGAGCAGCAGGGCCGCGAGCGTGATCGCGGAGGGACAGGTGCCGTACGGCACGAAGTGGTGTTCGGCGATCCAGACGCTGTCGAGACCCGCCTCCTCGGCCACCTCCGCGGACCGCACCGCGCGGTGCAGCGCCTCCCCGTGGCCCTGGCCCGGGAACTGGGCCGCCAGCACAAAGCTTCCTAAGCGCATCGAACTTCCTGCCTCCTTGGCGCCGACGCGGGCACTGCCCCCTACCGGCAACAACGCGTGACACGTGCCAAGGGAACGGCTTGCCAGGCGGATTGGCAGATTTTCAGCGGACCGCCGGGCGGTGTGCGGGCGCCGGTGACGGACGGCGGCCCGAGGGGTGGCGCGTAGGCTTGGCACCTCCCCGACCCCTGTCCATTCCGTGAGGTGTTGTTCCGTGTCGCCCCGTCGCAACCGCCCCAAGGGAGCCGGAGAGTCCAGGCCGGACCGGGACGCGGAACCCTCCGGCCGCTACGGCGGTTTTCAGCGCTCCGAGGACTGGCGGGGCGAGGAGTGGCAGGTGCGCCACGTCGCGGGCGCGAGCGCGGCGGGCAAGACCTACCGCTGCCCGGGCTGCGACCAGGAGATCCCCTCCGGTCTCGCGCACGTCGTGGCGTGGTCCGCGTACTCCGGCGTGGACGAGCGGCGGCACTGGCACACCGGCTGCTGGAGGGCGAAGGACCGGCGCCGCCTCACGGAGCGGCGCTCCCGCAACGCGCCGCGCTACTGAGGACCCGCTTCCGGCAAGGAGGCGCCGGGCGTCGAGTTGAGCCCGGCCTTGTCAAGTTTGTGTCGTCGCGCTATATAAAAAGGCCGTAGGGCAGCACACGCAGCGGAGCTGAGAGGAGAGTCCTGTGGTGCTCATGCGTACTGACGCGTTCCGTGAACTGGACCGGCTGGCCCAGCAGATGCTGGGGACCGCCGCGCATCCGGCCGTGATGCCGATGGACGCCTATCGGACCGGCGACGAGCTCGTCGCCCACTTCGACCTTCCCGGTGTCGACCCGGACACCATCGACCTGGACGTCGAGCGCAACGTCCTGACCGTGCGCGCGGAGCGCCGCTCCCCGGCGCCCCAGGGCGCCGAGACCATCGCCTCCGAGCGCCCCGCCGGTGTCCACACCCGGCAGCTCATCCTCGGCGACACCCTGGACACCGACGCCATCGACGCGTCGTACGAGGCGGGCGTGCTGACCGTGCGGCTGCCCGTGTCGGAGAAGGCCAAGCCGCGGAAGATCAAGGTCACAGGCGGGGCGAACACGGCCCGTTCGATCGCCTCGTGAGCCGCCCGATGAGCTTCGAACGCCTTGTGGAGACCGTACGGTACGAGGGCGCCTACCCCACCAGGGAGCGCGCCGAAGAGGTCACGCGCGGGGTGCTCGCCGCCCTGGGGCGGCAGGTCACGGGGGAGGAGCGGGTGGCGCTCGCGGGGGCGCTGCCCGAGGAGGCGGCGCGCGCGTTCGCCGCGGAGCTCCCCCGGGTCGAGCCGCTCACCGGCTGGGGGTTCGTGAAGGACTACGCCGCCCGCACCGGCGGCAGTCCCGCGACCGCCCGCTGGGACGTCGGGGCGGTGCTGCCCGCGGTGGCGCGCCTGGCCGGGCCCGCGCTCACCGAGCGCGTCCTCGACCGGCTGCCGGACGGGTACGCGCTGCTGTTCGGGCAGCCGCAGCTCGCCCCGCGCAGGACGACCCTGCGGGAGACGGTGTCCCGGGACGCGGGGTCCAGGGAGACGGTGTCGCAGGAGACGGTGTCCCAGGCCGCGTGAGGCCCCTACGGCAACGGCGCCCCGGCCCAGGAGGCCGGGGCGCCGTCGTCGTACAGGGACGCCGGGGTGCCGGGTCAGACGTCGCGCTTCTCCAGCAGGGCGAAGGCGCCGCCCAGCGCCGCCGCGGTGACGACGACGAGGAGCACGAGCTGCGCGGTGCCGCCGCCGTTGGCGAAGGAGGCGTCGATCTTGAAGATCTCGGCGAGCGAGTTGATCGCGTTGTAGTCGGTCATCTTCTCGCCCAGCTTCCGGGTGCTGTCCCAGATGCCCAGGAACGCGGGCAGGATCGCGGGGACGAGGACCACGCCGAGCATGGTGGTGATCGCGCCCGCGGAGTGGCGCAGCATGGAGCCGACGGCGAGCGCCAGCACGCCGAGCAGCGAGACGTACAGGCCGCCCTTGAACACCGTGTCGATCCACGACACCTCACCGACGCCCGGCCCGCTGTGCGCGCCCGAGGCGACGAGGCCCACGAAGAAGATGGAGCCCGCGGAGACCACGAAGGCGATCACGAAGAAGACCAGGGCCTTCGCCGCGAGGACGCGGTAGCGCTGCGGCGAGGCGGTGAAGGTCGTCCGGATCATGCCGGTGCCGTACTCGGACGACGTCACCAGGACGCCCAGCGTGATCAGGCAGATCTGGCCGAGGATCAGGCCGAAGAACGCCGGGATGGTGAAGGGCACGTCCCGGTAGTCCTCGGCGTCGGTGTTCGCGACCGCGAGCAGGCCGATGCCGATGACCAGGAGCAGGAAGATGCCGAGCGTCCACATCGTGGAGCGGACCGACTTGATCTTCGTCCACTCCGAGGTGAGGGCGTGGCCGAGGTTCGTCTTCTTGATCGGGATGGGCGAGGAGTACGCGTTGGCCATCGCCTGCTGCCAGGCCGAGGGCGGCGCGGGCGCGGCGGGCGCCGGGGCCATCGGCGTGGCGCCGGGCTGCGGAAGGGTGCCGTGCGGCTGCGGCTGCGCTTGCGGCTGCGGGGCGGTGGCGACGGCGGCCGGGGCGGCCTGCGGGGCCGGT